>JALWSY010000037.1 GCA_027083035.1 Sulfurimonas sp.
GGAAAAATCTTTTGCATCACCACCATCTGTAAAGATGAGCAGATACTTCTTCGCTTCATCTTTCATGCTTCTGTTAACCACTTCAAGCATAGAGAGAAAGTCTGTTCCCTTCTCCGTGATAGAGTCCGTGTTTAAATCTTTGAGCAAAAAACTCACAACACTATGGTCAAAACTCAAAGGAGAGACAAGATAGGAGTATTTGGCAAAACCTATCACCCCTATTCTATCTGTTTTTGCTATATCTAAAAGTTTGAGTGCCTTCTGCTTTGCAAGTTTTAAACGATTCGGATAGACATCTTCACCAAGCATAGAGTCGCTAATATCTAACGCTATCATGATGTCGGCACTCTTTGCTTTTACCTCTACTTTGCCATCTTTTATAACAGGTCCTGCAAGCGCTATTACCATCAAGATACCCATCACTAAAAAGAGTGCATTGCGCGCTTTGAGTGTGAGCGTATTTGCAGAGACGCGTAACTTCTCTAAAACCTCATCAGAAAAAAATGTCGCCTGTTGCTCCTTTTGGGTTAAAAGAAATCCAAAGAGGATGAGCATCGGCGGTAACATATAGTATAAAAATTCAGGATGTAAAAAACTCATCTTAGTTCACTCCTCTTTTGTTTCTCAAGTAGATATAGAGCATCAACGAAATCAGCGCTATAAAAAGCGGATAGAAATAGTAGTAGTGTAAGTATGTAAATGTCTCATTTTTAATCTCTACTTTTTCTAGCTCATTTATCCTTTTGTAAACAGCTTGGAGTTCATCTCCACTCGCTGCACCAAAGGCTACACCACCCGTCTCTTTTGCTATCTTCATCAATACTGCACGGTTATACTCATTTGCATTGCCTATCCCGATAGGATAGACCTTCACATGCTCCTTCTTTGCCATATCAAGCGCTACATCAAGTGGAACCTTATCTACACCATCAGTAGAGTACCCATCTGTCAGTAAAATAGCAATTTTTGACTTAGAATCACTCATTTTCAAAAGGTTTACACCCTGAGCCAAAGCCTCATAGAGTGCTGTATATTTTCCTGCTATTCCTACTTGTAGCTGTGAGACTATGCCCGCTAAAATCTTCTCATCATAAGTGAGTGGTGATGCTATAAACGAGTAAGCACCAAAGACCACCAGCCCTATATTGTCATTTTTTCTTTTCTCTATAAAATCTTTTACTATATCTTTTACAACATCAAAGCGGCTCAGCATTGGATTTGTTCTGTCAAATCCACGCGCCTGCATTGATTGGGATGCATCCACTATGAGCGCTATCTCATGCCCTTTTTTGGGTTCTAGCTCATAGGGTTCATCTTTTACCGGAGACATAAGTGCAACTATCATCATAACTATCCCCAGCCACTTCAAAAAGAAGAGTGTCTTTGAAGCACTCACACCCTTTTGCATAAACTGTGCTGCATGGGGAAAGTAAAATGATGGAAGTCGCATCTTACAGAGAGTCTCACACGCTATAAAAAAGAAAATGACAAAGGCAATTTTTGGAAATTCAAAATATATGCCATCAAACATCAATCATACCTCTATATCTTTCAAATAAATGCTTTGTCTCTTCGTCAATCTCGGATACATATTTTTTATATTTATACTGCTCTAAATGTTCAACTAAAGACTCATAAGCATTTCTATTTCTCTCGCTATCATCTTTAAATGTAGCACCATACTGTGTAATATCATACGCCGCTTTTTTTGCATCATTAAAGTCTATAGTGTGTAATAACTTCAGATGCTCAGCTCTTACATTAAATCTATTTCTTCTCTGCAGATATTTAAACAGAAGATACCCCACTCCCCCAAGAATAATCACCGCTACAGCGATGAGCGCTACAAGGTAGTAAAAAGAGTAATCCTCTATCTCCAAAAGTGGTTTAATGTCATGAAGAGGAATATCAGGTATCTGTTGTGTTGTACTCTTTTGCATCTTATCTTCCCTCAAAAAGTCTTCGAATAGCTACAGAGACATTGGCATCTGTATATACTTTTGTAAAACGGATCCTATCTTTTCTAAATGTTGCGTAGAGTTTTCTGTCATGCACCTGCACCTGCTTTGCATAACTCTCTACACTCTTTTTATTAAAATCCCCCTCAAGCACCGCCCCACTCTCTGGGTCTATTAGCGAAGCAAAGCCCATCTCTGGCGGATGCTCCTCTAGTCGGTCTCTTACTATTATGGCAACGACCTCATGCTTTTTAGCAAGGAGTTTAAAGTCAGGTATCTCAAAAAAGTCACCTACAACAATCACCAAAGATTTTCTTCGTATGCGACGAAAGAGCGTATCGGCAATAAACTTAAAATCCACCTTTTGATTGAGTGCATCAAAGTTTAAGATATCAGCCACACTTCTTTGCACCTGAGACATCTTTTTGCTTGGCTTATGGTGTCCAACCATCTTATCTGTAAAGATGTAAGAGCTTAAAAGGTCGCCATTTTTGAGTGTAGAGAACCCCAAAAGAGCCACTACATCCGCAATGACATCCTGCTTGAATTTTTTCGAGCCAAAATGGACACTTCCATTAAGCACCGATGCAACAACTACATTTAACTCCCGCTCTTCTCGAAAGATTTTGATGTATGGAGCCTGTAGTTTTGCGGTGATATTCCAGTCAATATGCCGAATATCGTCTCCGGGCATATACTCACGCAGTTCGATAAAGTCATACCCCTCGCCCTGAAAAGCAGAGGGATTATTTCCCACCATCTCAGAGAAGACTTGGCGACGCGCTCGAACTAAGATTTTTTGTAATTTACTCATAAGAGACCCCTTATGGTATCGCCACAGTCTCTAACACTTTTTGGATTATCTCATCAGTTGTAACACCCTCAGCCTCTGCTTCATAGGTTAAAACAATACGGTGACGCATAAGCTCCTTTGCGATATATGCTACATCTACAGGTGTTACAAAATCTTTCCCACGCATAAATGCCATCGCTTTAACAGCTTTGAACATATCTATACTTACACGAGGGGATGCACCAAACTGTACAAACTCTTTTATCTCTTCAAGTCCATACTCCTCAGGATGTCTTGTGGCATTTACAAGCTCTATCATATACTCTTCGACCTCAGCATCTACATGCACATCTGCTATCGCTTTTTTAAGCTTCTCTAAATCATCTGCATCAAGTACAGGATTTATCGCTTCAAACTTGCCGCTTGAGATGCGACGCGCTATCTCTAGCTCCTCTGTTTTTGTGTTGTAATCAACAATCAGCTTGAGCATAAAACGGTCAAGCTGAGCCTCTGGAAGTTGGTAAACACCCTCTTGTTCTACTGGGTTTTGTGTCGCCATAACAAAGAAAGGAAGATCGAGTTTAAAAGTAGTGTCGCCTAGTGTTACCTGCTTCTCCTGCATCACTTCAAGTAGTGCTGATTGCACCTTTGCTGGAGCACGGTTTATCTCATCAGCAAGGAGAAGATTTGTAAAGATTGGACCTTTTTTTATTTTAAACTGATTATTTTGTGGATCATAAATCTCCGCACCCAAGATATCTGATGGGAGCAGGTCGGGAGTAAACTGCGCACGCTTAAAGTTGAGACCGAGTGCTTTTGAGAGTGCATTTACCGTTGTAGTTTTTGCAAGACCGGGGACACCCTCAATGAGGATATGTCCTTCACATAAAAGAGCAATCAAAAGAGAGTCTATCATCTTCTCCTGCCCAACAACTACCTTCGCTACCTCTTTTTTAATATTCTCTATTTTATTTATCATTCTTATACCTCTAATAATTTTTTCTTGTTATTAGAAGTATATTGCTTTGCAGTAAATAGTTAAGAAATGGTTGGTTAATGGTTGTTAAATGGTAAGACCAAGTACCTTGTCTATCCCCTCTTTTTGAATCAACGCATTGAGTTTTATAATAATACTCTGCTTGGCAATAGCATAACCTTGTGAAGATTGCCCTGTTATATTAAGCACATTTGAACCTATAATATTTCCCCTGTAGTCCTTAGTAATTACTTTAATCTCAGCCCTTGCAAGTGTAAAACCATAGGCATTTGCTTTTTGAATAGTAGCATTTACAAAGATAGTAAAATGATATTTTCCTCTGCTCTTTTTAATAGTAAAGTGCTTTTGACTCAACCCCTTTGAGAGCGGAGCTATAAGATTTTTCCCTGCGCTGTTTGCTTGAAAAGAGAAGGTTATATTTTGTGAGAGAGTCTGGTACTTTGAACTGAGTATCTGCATTTTTCGGATATACTCATCTGCATCAAAGCGTTCATTTAGACTACTCATAACAAGCAGAGTATTTTCCATACTCTTTAGAGAAGCCAACTCTACTCTGTAAAAGTGTAGCAATTTCAGAGCATCACTATGCAGAAGAGTTCGCTCCTGTGCATCAATACTTGAAAACTTTTGATCTAATTCCTTTTTCATACTTACAAAGAGTTTTCTCTTGTTTGACTTTACAACAACAGCATAACGTTTAAAACCCAAACTTTTTGCATGAAGTACCTCATAGTTTGAGATATGTATCTTCTTTACCTCACTTGCAACATCACTCTTATAAGTTGCATCTACACTATTGATGCGCCCCTCTCGCACCACTTTATTTGCCCGAAATGATGAGGAGACAGAGACACTCAGTGTCGCTACCATCGCAGTTAGAGCCTCTGCAACCGCCTCTTTTTGGTTCTTTCCCTCACCCAAGGCATACAAGTCAGTCGCATTGGATTTGGGTGGATTTGTGTACCAAGAGGGGAGTTTCTCTTCTGTCGCCACTACAACTCGCTTTTGTCCACCGCAACCACCAAGTAGCAACAACGCCATAACTAAATATATATATCTCACGCACAATCCTTATCTATTTATCTGTTCTCTTGTCTTTTGTCGCTGAACAATCAATCTATCTATCCTCTTGACAGCCTCATTTATCTCTTCTACCGGTTCAACCATAAGTTTGTCAGCATACTCATAGTACTCTTTTGCCTCTTTAAGTTTTCCTCTTGCTTCACTTAACACACCTAAGTTGTAAAACGGGACATAACTTTGGGATTTTGTCGCATCAACCAAACGTAAAAAGAGCTGTTCCGCCTTATCGTAACGTGACTGTTCTACATACTCAAGGGCAACTTCAAGTAACTTCTCTTGCTTATCCGTATAATCCAAATCAGGATCTTCTAAGAGGGCAACTTCAAAGTGCTTATAGTGTGGTGTAAGTTTATAGGTAAAACTATCTGCTATTGCTCTTGCGAGTTTCTGCCCTGCCATCTGTGTTGATGGAATGGCATTTGAATCATCAATACAATGTTTATAAGTTGCCTTTTTACTTAAAGTATCAGCATAGATAATATCACCCTTCGTTACATCAGTAATGCGTACCTCCGCTGAGAGTCCAACTACTCGCTTCTTACACGCTACATTATAGTACACCAACTCTTTGCACTTCTTATCTTTACAGCGTACTCTATCTTCATTAAAGAAACTATCTTGCGAAGAGAGAGGAGAGACATTTCCGCTTATGATAGCTTGTGCGCCTATGAGATGACCTATCTCTGTTGCCGTCTCAATATCCACTAAACCACTATTTTGAATCTTCTGCTCTTGGACTATCTTTTGAAAATCTTTACGACTCACCATAGTAAAATAGTTTTTATTATCTATCTGAAACCCTGCTAGATTTGCTTCAATTTTACTAGAGAGTCCCACCTTATCATTTCGAAAGTTTGTCACGGCAATCTTCTTCGTGTAAGCCACTCTATCTACCTGTGCAGGTACCAACGCTTTCATCTGCACCTTTTGGGCGCAAGATGTCACAAAGAGACTCATAAATACTAATGATACAAAGAAAAGAGCTATTTTCATATAAAAACCTTTCTCAAATTTTGACAATTATAGTTAATTCATAATTAATACTCTATTAAGAAAAATCTTTCAAGAGATGAAATTTTCAAAATTGTAAAATTTCTTTTTATTTTTCTTGACAAAAAAAATATTTTTGTCTATAATTTCGACCTCTTAACAAAGAGAGAACAAAATGTCTCGTTAGCTCAGCTGGTAGAGCACGTCACTTTTAATGATGTGGCCGATGGTTCGAATCCATCACGGGACACCATATTACTACATTTTGTTGGCCCCGTCGTCTAGCGGTTAGGATCCATGGTTTTCATCCATGTTACAGGAGTTCGATTCTCCTCGGGGTCACCAACTACACATAAAATTCAACAATTAACTTACATATTCTCCTTATCGCTTAACTGGATAAAGCAGTCCCCTCCTAAGGGATAGCTCATGGTTCGAGTCCATGTGGGGAGACCATTAATAAGAGGCACATCAACACTTTAAGTTGTATAATTTTTAATCACACAAATATTTTCAAGATGTCTATTTTTTAATCATATATAAAGATATATTACTCTTTTTTTACACTATAATTTCGACATCTGAACAATTTAGAGGAGATTTTATGGCAGGTTTTAAAGAGTTAAAAGGACAAGGACACGCACCAACGCTGTTCATGGCCTTTTTATACTTTGATATGAGTTTTATGGTGTGGACAATGCTAGGACCACTTTCAACAGAGATAGCAGAGGCTTTAGCACTCAATGGATTTATTATCTCTGCAGGACAAAAGGCAACCCTACTCTCTCTTCCTATTCTCTCTGGTGCAATTTTAAGGATTGTCCTTGGATTTGGTGTTGATAAACTGGGTGCAAAAGCGACTGCATTGATGGCACAAGCAGTAGTTATCATCTCTTTACTTACTGCTTACATGATGGGAAATTCTATTACTTACGAAGTGCTTCTCTTTGTGGCACTAGGCCTCGGTTTTGCAGGAGCTTCATTTGCTGTTGCACTACCACAAGCGGGACAATGGTATCCACCAAAACTGCAAGGTGTTGTTCTTGGAATTGCTGGAGCTGGTAATATCGGTGTTGTTGTTGATTTCCTTTTCGCTCCAAAGATTGCTGAACACTTTGGTTGGTACTCTGTTTTTGGTGTGGGTGCGGCTATGGCTATCGTTGTATTTATCGCCTATATGTTTCTTGCGAAAAATGCTCCAGAGTCTGTTTATAAAGCACGTCCCAAAAAAGTAAAAGATTATATCAAACTTCTTGGAGACAAGGACACATGGTGGTTTAACCTCTTTTATGCAGTTAGTTTTGGTGGTTTTGTTGGATTTGCAGGATATATGAAAGTCTATCTTATGAATACCTACCAAGCAGATATGAGTGCTTTTGGTGTTGATGTTTTTGATGAGCATAATGTAAAAGTAATCGCGGGTTACTTTGGTGCAATCTGTATCTTTGCAGGAGCTGTTTTACGCCCTGTTGGTGGAAATGTTGCAGATAAGCTTGGTGGTGTAAAAGCACTTTACATCTTCTACTCGGCTGTTGCCGTGCTTGTTGCACTTACTGCTTTAGTAAAACTGCCATTTTTTGCAGCTATTTTTGTTCTGTTTCTTATCATGGCTAACCTTGGTATGGCAAATGGAGCAGTATTTCAACTCGTCCCACAAAGATTTGGAAAAGATATCGGTATTATGACTGGACTTGTTGGTTGTGCCGGTGGTCTTGGTGGTACCGCACTTATCAAAACACTTGGTTGGTCAAAAGGTGCTTTTGATGGATATACTGCAGGTTTCTTAATCTTCGGAGCTGTTGTAATTGTTGCTATTATCGGGCTTAGTTTAGTAAAAACAAGATGGAGAACTACTTGGGG
>JALWSY010000038.1 GCA_027083035.1 Sulfurimonas sp.
TTTTGAACTTGGCGAGTTGGCAGATAAAAAGCGTCAAGAACTCCATGGAAAAAAGACATACTTTAATATAAATCGTCATATTAACCCTACAAATGTCTGTGCAGATGTCTGTAAGTTCTGTGCTTATTCTGCAACACGCAAAAATCCTAATCAATACACTATGAGTCATGAAGAGATTTTAAAAATCGTAGAAGAGATTGACAAAAATGGTGCCAAAGAGGTACATATTGTCTCGGCACATAATCCTAATGTGACGCTTGATTGGTACTTAGGTATCTTTAAAAAGATAAAAGAGCAGTATCCACATCTTCACATAAAAGCACTCACAGCCGCAGAGGTTGATTTTCTCTCTCGCCATCATGGACTCACTTATGATGAGGTACTAGACTTAATGGTAGAAAATGGGGTTGACTCTATGCCGGGGGGCGGTGCTGAGATATTTGATGAGAAGGTGCGAGATTATATCTGTAAGGGAAAGGTGACCTCTGATCAGTGGCTTGATATACACAGAAAATGGCATGAGCGAGGAAAAAAGTCTAATGTTACTATGCTCTTTGGTCATGTAGAGTCTCGTGAAAATCGCATAGATCATATGATGCGTATTCGTGCGTTGCAGGATGAGACGGGTGGATTTAACTGCTTTATTCCTCTTGTCTATCAGACAGAAAATAATTATCTCAACATCGAAGCACCTATCACAGCAAATGAGATACTCAAAACTATGGCAGTCTCCCGCTTGGTGCTTGACAATGTGCCAAACTTAAAAGCCTATTGGGTAACTTCAACGGTAAACCTTGCTTTAGTTGCACAGGAGTTTGGTGCAAATGACCTTGATGGAACCATAGAAAAAGAGTCCATTAACTCAGCAGCAGGAGCTAAGAGTGCCAATGGTGTTGATGTGCTTGATTTTACAGCACTCATAAAAAATAGTGGTTTTACTCCCGTTGAGAGAGATAGTGTTTATAATGAAATAAAAGTCTGGTAACTGATGCAAATATCGGTTGTTATCCCCACATATAACCGATACGAGTTTTTAAAACGAGCCATAGCTTCTGTTTTAGCTCAAACCTATAAGCCTTCTGAAATCATCGTTGTTGATGATGGCTCAACTGATGCAACTGCAGATATTCAAAAAGATTTTCCTCGCGTAAAATATATTTATCAAAAAAATTCCGGTGTCTCCTCTGCACGAAATGTAGGCATAGAGTCTGCATCATCAGCGTGGATAGCCTTTTTAGACTCTGATGATGTTTGGCTGGAGGAGAAGTTAGAAAAACAGGTAGCCTTTCATAAAAAACAGAGTGATATCTTGATAAGTTATACAGATGAGATTTGGCATAGAGATGATAAAGTAATAAAGATTCCTAAAAAGTTCAGAAAAATTGGCAAAGATGTTTTTTTAGAGAATCTCTCTTTTTGTAATATCGCTCCCTCATCTGTTTTGATGCACAAAAAAATCTTCGATTCAGTAGGAGTTTTTGATATAGACTTGGAGGTGTGTGAAGACTATGATCTGTGGATTCGGATACTTCAAAAGTATGAGATTGGGCTTGTTTCAGAGAAGTTGATAGTGAAATATGCTGGACATAAGGATCAGCTCAGTTTTAAACATTGGGGGATGGATAGGTTTCGAGTGCAATCGCTCAAAAAGCTACTTCCTACTGCTTCAAACGAGAAAAAGAGATTGATTGAGGAGGAATTACTGCAAAAACTAAGGGTGTTAAAAAAAGGTGCAGTTAAATATGATAAAATAGCATCCATAGAACTCTATAATCAAGAGATAGAACTACTACAAAGGTCAAGAATGAACAAAATAAGAAAATGCCTCTTTCCTGCTGCAGGGTATGGAACACGATTTTTACCTGCGACAAAAGCGATTCCAAAAGAGATGTTACCAGTCCTTACAAAGCCTCTGCTCCAGTATGGAGTTGAGGAGGCTATTGAAGCTGGAATCGAGACTATGGCTATTGTAACTGGTCGTGGGAAGCGTTCTATTGAGGATCATTTTGATATCTCTTATGAGTTGGAGCATCAGATAAAAGGCACTTCTAAAGAGAGTTATTTGAGAGAGATTCGCAATGTTATCACCAAGTGTACTTTTTCTTACACAAGACAGGTAGAGATGAAGGGACTTGGTCATGCTATACTTACAGGAGAGACACTTATTGGGAATGAGCCTTTTGCTGTTGTTTTAGCTGATGACTTGTGTGATAATGAGGGAGAGGGTGTCTTAACTCAGATGACTGCTTTATATGAGAAATATAAATGTTGCATTGTAGCAGTAGAGGAGATACCAAAAGAGGATAGCAATAAGTATGGTGTTATAGCGGGTGATACCATCAAAGATGCCTCCTATGCAGAGGGTTCACTCACTAGAGTGAATGATATGGTTGAGAAACCAGATCCTGAAGATGCTCCATCAAATCTTGCTATCATTGGTCGCTACATCTTAACTCCTGATATTTTTGATGTCCTGCGAAAAACAAAGCCCGGTAAAGGCGGGGAGATTCAGATTACTGATGCACTGCTAGAACAGGCAAAGATAGGAAAAGTGATTGCTTACAAGTTTAGTGGGAAACGATTTGACTGTGGTAGTGTTGATGGTTTTGTAGAGGCTACAAACTATTTTTATAACAAGGGGTAGAGAGTGACTTATAGAGATAACTACAACCCAATCATCTCCGATGCAATACTCTTTGATGAGATTGTAAAAGAGAGAGACAAGATTGGATACTACAATCTTGTCAATCAAGATACGACGCACTTTAAAGAGTATGCGGCGGGTGTGACGCAGAGGGATATTGTGGTTATTGGCATTGGAGGCAGCACTCTTGGTACATACGCCATATACAAGTTTTTAAAACATTCAAAAGATTTAGAAAAAAGACTCTACTTTTTAGAGACAACAGATCCCATAGATATAGAGTCGAAGTTAAACGGAATAGATTTAGAGTCAGCACTCTTTATCGTTATCTCAAAATCGGGGACGACCATTGAGACACTCTCTATCTTTAAGTATATCCACTCTCTTGTTAAAATTGATAAAAACAACACCGTGATTATTACAGAAAATGATTCTAAGCTTAATTATTACGCCAAAGCCAATGAGATGCAGAGTTTTGAGATTCCAAAAAATGTAGGGGGGAGATTTTCTGTTTTTAGTGCGGTAGGTCTGCTCCCTTTAGCTATTGTGGGCATAGATATTGATGCACTTTTAAGAGGAGCTAAGCGGGTAAGTGACTCCTTTTTTTCAAAAGGAGAGGAGTATAAAAATATTCTTAAAAAGGCACGCTTCTTTGTAGAGTATAAAAATAGGTTTAATATTAATGTGGTGTTTTCCTACTCCGCACGCCTTGAAGGTTTTAACAAGTGGTACATTCAACTCTGGGGAGAGTCTTTAGGGAAAGTTGATATCAATGCTACAAGACAGGGGTTGACACCTATTGGCATCATAGGACCTGTTGATCAGCACTCTTTTTTACAACTCATTGTAGAAGGAAAAAGGGATAAAACGGTTACGGTTGTAAAAGTAGATGATTTTGATAAAAACCTGCAAATACCTGCTGTCAAGTTAGAGGGTTTAGAAGAGTTGGAGTATCTGCATGGTGTAGAGTTCTCAACACTTATAAATATGCAAGCTGATGCAACTATAGAGGCTATCAATGATTTGGGAGACATCCCTTGTGATGTTATCACTTTAGAGAGTGTAAGTGAGGAGTCTATATCGAGTCTAATGTATGGGTATGAACTGCTCACATCCGTGTGTGGTAAATTTATGTATATAGATACCTATAACCAACCGGGTGTTGAGAGTGGAAAAATAATTCTAAAAAAGAAGTTTGAGCAAGAGAAATGAGAATATCATGACAAATATAATTTTATGTGGTGGAAGTGGAACGAGACTCTGGCCAATAAGCAGAAGTTTAATGCCCAAACAGTTTGTGAAGCTTTTTGGTGAAGAGTCTCTTTTTCAGCTAACAGTAAAAAGAAATGAGAAACATTGCAGTGAGAAATTTATAGTCTCTAATAGTGAGCAGTACTTTTTAGCACTTGATCAGCTAGAAGAGATGGAGATGGAGGCAGAGAGGTATCTGCTAGAGCCAGTGGGTAGAAATACTGCTCCGGCAATAGCTTTAGCGTGTTTGGCTTTAGCAAAAGAGGAGATGGTACTTGTAACTCCCTCTGATCATCTTATAAAAGATGTCCAAGCGTACGAGCGTGTGTTACAAGAGGCAGAGAAGCTTGCTAAAGAAGATAGTTTGGTGACTTTTGGCATTACTCCTTCGTTTGCGGAGACGGGATTTGGTTATATTGAGGCGGGTGAAGAGAGTAATGTGAAAGCTTTTCATGAAAAACCGGATGCTCTTACTGCACAAAAGTATGTAAATGCGGGAAACTACTACTGGAATAGTGGGATGTTTCTTTTTAAAGCGGGCGTTTTTTTAGAAGAGTTAGAAAAATACTCTCCGGAGATTTATGAGAGTGTGTGCAAAGCATACAAAAACTCTCAGGAGAGAGAAAATCTTATTCGAATTAAGCATGAAGATATGATGGCGATTGCCGAAGATAGCATTGATTATGCTGTTATGGAGAAGAGCAAGAGAGTAAAGGTTGTTGCATCAGATATAGGGTGGAGTGATTTAGGAAGCTTTGATGCACTCTATGAAGAGTTAGAAAAAGATGCAAATGGTAATAGTCTCAATGAGAAACATATCTCTATAGACTCGAAGAATAATTTAATCTATGCTAAAGAGCGAGTAGTCGCTACTGTTGATGTAGAAGATCTTATCATAGTAGATACAGGGGATGCCCTTTTAGTGAGTAAAAAAGGGAGTTCTCAAAAAGTAAAAAAGGTAGTGCATGAGATTAAAAAAACAACACAACTGCATCATCTTCATCTGACAACTCATAGACCATGGGGAACATACACAGTTCTTGAGGATACGGCTGGTTACAAGATAAAAAGAATAGTAGTAAAACCCGGAAAGAGGCTCTCTTTACAGAAACATTACCATAGAAATGAACACTGGATTGTCGTGAGTGGAACAGCTACTGTACGCGTTGGGGATGCAGTAAAGCTGATACGCCCTAATGAATCAACTTATATCAAAATGGGTGAAGTACATCGACTCAGCAATGAAGGAAAAATCCCTGTTATTTTGATAGAAGCACAGGTTGGTGAATATACAGGTGAAGATGATATTGTCAGACTTGATGATGATTTTGGTAGAGATGAAGAGATAAAAGGATAATAAAGAACATGAAGATATTAGTAACAGGATCAGCAGGTTTTATAGGTTTTCATCTAGCAAAAAAACTTTTAGAGAGAGGGGATGAAGTCATAGGAATAGATAATATAAATGACTATTACGATGTAAATCTCAAATATGGAAGACTCAAAGAGCTAGGAATCGATAAAGGGGCTGTTATAGAGAAATCTTTCGCTTCATCATCTAAATATGATAAACACCGTTTTTATAAGATTGATTTGTCCGATAGAGAAGAGATGGAGAGATTATTTCACAGAGAACAATTTGATGCTGTTATGAATTTAGCAGCACAGGCTGGGGTAAGATACTCTTTAGAAAATCCTCATGCGTATGTAGAGAGTAATGTAGTGGGTTTTTTAAATATTTTAGAAGGGTGTAGAAATCATGGTGTAAAAAACCTCGCTTTTGCATCAAGTTCCTCAGTCTATGGCTTAAATCAATCGCAACCTTTTAAGACAACAGATACAACAGAACACCAAGTAAGTCTTTATGCAGCAACTAAAAAATCAAATGAGATGATGGCACATACTTATGCACATCTCTATGGTATTCAAGCAACAGGATTGCGATTTTTTACCGTCTATGGACCATGGGGCAGACCAGATATGGCACCCATGCTGTTTACAGATGCTATCTTAAATGATAGAGCTATCAAGGTCTTTAATAATGGTAAGATGAGTAGAGATTTTACCTATATTGATGATATAGTAGATGGTATTGTTAAAGTAATAGATAAACCAGCGCAACCAAATAAAGCATGGGATGCTAAAAATCCGGAGATATCAAGCTCTTCAGCTCCTTATCGACTGTATAACATAGGGAATAATGCGCCACTACCTTTAATGACATTTATAGAGACGATAGAAGAGGCACTTGGCAAAAAAGCACAAAAAAATTTTATGCCTATGCAAGATGGGGATGTTGTAAGCACTTATGCGGATGTAAGTGGGTTAATAAATGAGTTTGGCTATAAACCAGATACCCAGTTAAAAGATGGAATAGAGAAGTTTGTTCTCTGGTATAAAGAGTTTTATGGAGTCGGTAAAGATGAGATATGAGGCAGTAAAAAAAGAGTTACTAGAAAACCAAAAAGTGTGGTTAGTTACAGGTGTAGCTGGATTTATAGGCTCTAATCTTGCAGAGGAGTTGCTTAAACTCAATCAAAAAGTCATCTCTATAGATAATTTTGTAACTGGACATAGATATAATTTAGAGCATATTAAAAATGGAGTCTCTAAAGTTCAGTGGGAGAACTTTACTTTTGTTGAGGGAGATATTAGAGATTATGAACGATGTAAGACTATAACCAAAGATGTTGATATAGTTCTGCATCAAGCGGCTCTTGGCTCTGTTCCTCGCTCCATTGATGACCCTGTTGTCTCTAATGATGCAAATGTGACAGGTTTTTTAAATATGCTTAGTGCGGCAAAAGATAATGGTGTAAAAAGATTTGTCTTTGCTTCCTCCTCATCTGTTTATGGAGATTCGCAAGAGCTTCCAAAGGTTGAGAGTAGAGTAGGAAAAGTTCTCTCTCCTTATGCTGTAACAAAGGTTGTCAATGAGCTTTATATGGAAGTGTTTCATAAATGTTACGAGTTTGAATCTATTGGGCTTCGCTACTTTAATGTCTTTGGAAAGAGGCAAGATCCCAATGGCGCCTATGCCGCAGTAATGCCAAAGTGGATAGCACAGATGCTGCAAGGTGAGGATGTTTATATAAATGGTGATGGTGAGACAAGTAGAGATTTTACCTACATTGATAATGTTGTGCAGATGAATATTTTAGCCGCAACAACTACAAACAAAGAGGCTTTTGCAAAAGCCTATAATACGGCAGCAGGTGGGAGAGAGACACTTAATAATCTCTACAGAGCGATTGCTAATGGTTTAAAAGCAAGGATTCCAGATTTAGTGATAAAAGAGCCAATCTATAGAGATTTTAGAGTAGGGGATATCAGACACTCAAATGCAGATATATCGAGTGCAAAAGAATTGCTTGGGTATGAGCCAACACATACGCTTGAAGAGGGTTTAGAGGAGTCACTTGATTGGTATATTAGTGATTTGAGTTCTCAAATACATATTAAAGGTAATCATAAATGACCCATCTCAAACAGCTAGAAGCTGAATCTATCCACATACTGCGAGAAGTGGCAGCTGAATTTTCAAAGCCTGTTATGATGTACTCGGTTGGAAAGGACTCCTCTGTAATGTTACATCTTGCGATGAAAGCTTTTGCCCCTGCAAAACCACCTTTTGAATTTTTACATGTAGATACACTTTGGAAATTCCATGAGATGATAGAGTTCCGTGATAAGCGTGCTAAGGAGTTAGGGTTTGATTTGGTAGTACACTCTAATCCTGAAGGGGTAGCTATGGATATCTCACCCTTTGAGCATGGG
>JALWSY010000039.1 GCA_027083035.1 Sulfurimonas sp.
GGACAAATAAATGGCAAATCACAAGTCATCAATTAAGAGAATTCGTCAGGCTATCGTTCGCACAGAGCGTAATCGTTTCTACAGAACTCGTCTTAAAAACATCGTTAAAGCAGTAAACACAGCAGTAGAAGCTGGAAACAAAGAAGAAGCGCAAGCAGCATTTAAAATTGCTAACCAGCAGATTCACAAATTTGTAAGCAAGGGCATTTTGAAAAAAGAGACTGCTTCAAGAAAAGTTAGCCGTCTACATAAATCTGTAAACGCTATATAATTAGAGCATACAAATATGCTTTCAGATAAACTTACACCGTTTATCAACCGCTATAACGAACTTAGCGATATGCTAAGTTCCCCTGAAATCACTTCTGACATCAAAAAGATGACGGAACTCTCCAAAGAGCAATCTTCACTCCTCCCTATCGTTGAAAAAGCAAAAGAGTATAAAACACTTCTGCAAGATATCGCTGACACAAAAGAGATGTTAAGCGATCCTGAGATGAGCGATATGGCAAAAGAGGAACTCAAAGAGCTTGAACCACAAAAACCACAAATGGAAGAGGAGATTAAAATGCTTCTGCTTCCAAAAGATCCAAATGATGATAGAAATATCATCGTGGAACTTCGTGCTGGTGCAGGTGGTGATGAAGCCGCTATCTTTGTTGGAGATCTCTTTGATGCATATACACGCTATGCAGATCTAAGAGGCTGGAAGATAGAGCTTATCTCTACTTCGCCTTCTGATGCAGGTGGATACAAAGAGGTAACAGCCCTTATTAAAGGGGAGCAGGTCTATAGCAGGTTGAAATATGAGGGTGGAACACACCGTGTGCAGCGTGTTCCTTCAACAGAGTCCCAAGGTCGTGTACACACTTCAGCTATCACGGTAGCGGTTATGCCGGAAGTTGATGATGTTGAGATAAATATCGAAGATAAAGATCTCAAGATAGATGTTATGCGCTCCTCTGGGTGTGGTGGACAATCGGTCAACACAACAGACTCAGCAGTAAGAATAACACACCTCCCAACAGGGCTTGTGGTCACCAACCAAGATCAAAAATCACAGCATAAAAACCGTGAAAAAGCGATGAAGGTACTCAAAGCAAGACTCTATGACCTTGAGATGCACGCACAACAGTCAGAAAATGCGGCAGAGAGAGCTGCACAGGTAGGAACGGGGGATAGAAGTGGTCGTATCCGTACCTACAACTATCCGCAAAACCGTATTAGCGATCATAGAATCAACCTGACACTCTATCGTTTAAATGAGATTATGAGTGGTGGTCTGCTCGATGAGATTATTGAACCGCTTATCGCTGATCATCAAGCAAAAATAGTAGAAGCAGCTGGTCTTTAAGACCGCTTCTCCCTCTAACTCTCTATCTCCCACTCCGTAACAAAAGTTCGTTTCACTCGCCCTTCAAAGGTAATCGTTCGCTCATTTACACCAAGATAAAGCCTCTCACCACTTGTTGGATAGACCTCTATGCTCTCTTTTACTCGCTTCTCTTGCAATGCTCTGTAAAAACAAGCCGCCATACCTGTACCACACGCTAGAGTCTCATCCTCTACACCACGCTCATAGGTACGCACTCTTAGATTCTCCCCCTCAACTGCACATATATTGACATTTGCATTATACTTTTGGCGCAACTCTCTTGCCTCTGCTATATCAAACTTCTCTACACTCTCTCTTATGGCTACCAAATGAGGCACACCCGTATTTATAAGCCACCAACTCTCCCCATTATGCTCTATGGTAGTGTCAATAATCTCAGGAGGTGTAAGTTCACTTAGCACCATACCAGAAGTCTCAGAGTTCTCTCTAACACGGGCATGAATCACTCCAGCACCCGTTAAAAAGGACATCTCCTCTTTTGCAAAGCCATTATTAAAAGCAAAGTGAGCGCAAGCACGGCTTCCATTGCCACACATATCTGCATGGCTTCCATCTGCATTATAGAACTCCCACTCAAAATCATACACTTCATGAGGCACAACAACGATAAGTCCATCTGCACCTATCCCCTCTTGACGATGACACAAAATTTTTGCCAACTCAGCTCTATTCTCTCTTTTTTCACTTGAGAATATAACAAAATCATTTCCATTTGCACTATACTTTGCAATCTGCATCATCATCTCCTATTTTAGATATTTTTCTTTAATTATCTCTACAAACTTTTCACACTCTTTTTGTAGATGTTTTAAATCTTTTGAATTATCTATCACCCAAGTTGCACGCTCTTTTTTCTCATCTATGGGAAGCTGCGAAGCTATGCGTTTTAGTGACTCCTCTTTAGAGTAACCGTTACGCTTCATAAAACGCTCTAGCTGAATCTCTTGTGGCGTATAGACAACTACGCTATCTTGTATGTCATACGAGTTGTTTTCAAAAAAGAGGGGGATATCTATAAGATAGGGAAACTTTAATCTATCCTGCTTCTCACTACGCTTGAGAATCTCAGCACGGATTTTAGGATGTAAAAAGTTTTCTAACTCTTTTTTTGCATCATCATCTGAAAAAACTAGAGTACCAAGTTTAGCTCGATTAACCTTTCCAAGTCGCAAATACTCTTTTCCAAAATGCTCCTCTACCCAAGGGGCAGAGGCATCAAGTATCTCATGACTAATAACATCCGCATCAATAATACGCATCCCATTTAAAGAGAGTAGTGATGCAACGGTACTCTTGCCAGTTGCTATACTCCCTGTTAATGCTATCGCGTACTCATAAGCCATTAGTTTTTAATGATTCCAAGATACTCTTTGCGTATGTAGTTACCCATTGCAAAAGATGCAGGGTGTATATCTGAGTTGTAAAACTTCAACCCATCAAGCATATCTGCACGGTGTAAAATTATATCTGCTGTTGGATGGTACTCTTTTGAAGCAAGAAGTGCTACACCCTCACAACCGAGATGAAACGGCATAACAATTTTTGCATATTTGCCTAAAATCTCCATAATGCGCTTATTCTCTTCGACTGCTTCATCTAAAGAGGGGATAATTGTTACTAAAAGTCCATCCTCTTTTAAAACACGGTTATAGTGTGCTAAAGTTGCAGCGTCAGCTTCTAGTTCTGAGATGACTACATCATAACTTGCATCCTCTGCCCCTCGAAGTCCATCTATATCTTTGAGACTTGTAAATGCTATTTTATCATGCTTTTGCAGCTCACACTCAAATCCCTCAGTATCACTACTAAGAATAAGTACACTTTGAGGATTTTTACTCGTGCAGAGTGGCACATGAACCATCATTTCATCATATATAAACTTTTTCATAATCATTAATTCCTTATTTCTTGTCGCGATTTTATCCACTTTTGGATTAATTTTACTTAATATAGATATAATTGCGTAATATTTATAAAAAGTTAAAGGTAGAAGAATGGATTTTAATAAAATCAAAAAAGTTTGTAGCAATGTTCGTATCATTGTAGGTATAGTGCTTATCATAGTTGCTGCCATTACTGACATACGCTGGTTCTATTTGGGCATAATACCTCTTATAGCAGGTATTGTAAGTTTTTGTCCTATCTGTCTTGTTACCGATAAGTGTGATTTACCTCAAGATGGAGCAAAAAATGAGTCAAATTAGTTATAAAGATGCAGGTGTTGATATTGATGCAGGAAACAGTTTTGTAGAGAACATTAAACCTTTAGTCAAAGCAACAAAGATAGAAGGAGTTATGGGTGGTATCGGCTCTTTTGCAGGTGCCTTTGAACTCCCTAAAGGATTCAAAGAGCCTGTAATGCTTGCCGCAACCGATGGCGTTGGAACAAAGCTCAAACTCGCTATCGATAGTGGCATCCACCATACGGTCGGCATAGACCTTGTTGCAATGTGCGTAAATGATCTGCTCTGTAACTTTGGAACACCCTCTTTCTTTTTAGATTACTATGCAACAGGCAAGCTTGATGTGAAAACCGCAACAAATGTAGTAGCAGGGATTGCTGAGGGGTGCAAGAGAAGCGAATGCGCCCTTATCGGTGGTGAAACAGCAGAGATGCCGGGAATGTACTCAGAAGATGACTACGACTTAGCCGGTTTTGCAGTTGGTGTTGCTGAGAAGAGTGAGATGGACAGGGTAAGTCTGGTGCGAGCCGGTCATAAACTCATAGCACTTCCCTCATCAGGACTTCACTCCAACGGTTTCTCCCTTGCAAGAAAAGTTCTTTTTGAGAAAATGGAGATGAAATTTGAAGATGATTTTAACGGAAAACCGCTTATCGAAACTCTTTTAGAGCCTACAAATATCTATGTAAAAACCTTCAAAGAGCTTAAAAATGAGATAGTAGCCATGGCACACATCACAGGTGGCGGCATAGTAGAAAATCTTCCTCGTGTACTTCCTGAAAATCTTATGGCAGAGGTCAAAGAGGAGAGCATTAGAGTTTTACCTATCTTTGAGCTTATGGCAGAGCATGTTGCAAGAGAGGAGATGTTTCGAGCATTTAATATGGGTGTAGGTATGATACTCGTAGTCGAAGAGAAAAATGTTGCTACAGTCCTTGCAAAAGCAGAAAGTTCTTACCTTATCGGTGAGATTAAAGAGGGAAAACGCGAAGCTGTAATGGTGTAGAAAAAAGGTTATTTCCCTTTTTTCTTCGCTGGAGGCTTCTTAATATTTAAAGCTGTTACCTTTAAAATAATCTCCTCATTGCGTTTTTTATTAAAGAGTATATGAATTAAAAAAACATCTTTTTTAGAGTTTTTTGATTTATAAACTCTAAATATTTCACAATCACCCAACGCATCTGTAACATATTCACTATCTACACTTAAAGGGTACTCCTTAAAAGGGCGCAAAGACTCTAGCCTATAGAGTTGCTTCTTTTTAAAGATATATGCCACATAAGGGTTTACTCGTTTGTGAATAGAGTTTCGTGTCTGTAGAAAAACCACATCCTCTCTTTTATCTTGATTGATAATCTTTACACTCATAGCTAATGTAAAGTCTAAATAGAGAGTTTTTTTAAGGAGTTCCTCCTTTTTTATCTTCGCGCTCTCTAGCTCTAGGGTTTTATTTGAGTGGTTGAGTTGTGAGTAACTTTTATATAAAAAGAGCATTATTATAGAGATAAGAACGATGGATATCATCAACTCTATAAGCGTAAATGCCTTTCTCATTGGACTCTCACTCGGATGAGTTGTCCATCAAAATTTTTAGAGGTAAGTTTTGTCTTTCCAATCTCTAAAATAATCCCCGGAGCGCTATTCTCTGCTTCTTCTAGCTCTTGTGCATCAGAAGAGTTTATATCGGCTCCATCAATGAACTCATTTGTATCAATTACGCTTAGCTCTTCATAGGTTATTTTCGCTTTTATAGAGGCTAATTTTCTTCTCAAGTCACTCTCCAAATCAAAATCTTCCACAAGACGCTCTAAATCTATTGAGTCCTCCTCAAAACCATACTTGTTCCCTTGTGTAAGTAAAAAAGAGTTGTACTGATTTGTATGCATCATCTCTTTTATCTGCAAAAATTTGAAGTTTGTGTTGCCCCGCATCTCCAAAAGTGCCGCGATTACTATGGAGACAATCATTACCGCGACCATAACCTCTATAAGAGTAAAGGCTGTTCGAGAGCTTTTTGTCTTAGGCATGACCTAAACCAATGCGTATTGCCTCATCTAAAGAGGTCTCACCATTCAGTAGCATTTGTGAGAGTTGCATAGAGATGGTTTTAAGTCCATCCGCCTCTAGTGCCGTTTTTATTGTATGTTCATCTGTTGTTGATTTTAGAAGCTCTTTTACTGCATCATTCATCACGAGAAGCTCTCCAATGGAGCGACGCCCTGCATAGCCGGTGTAGTTACAACGCTTACACCCTTTTGATTTATAAATCTTTGCATCTTGAGGAAGCTTATAATCATTGGCGAAATCCTCTGCAAGCTCATCCTCTTCTTTACACTCCTCACAGAGTACACGCACAAGTCTCTGCGCTAAAATCCCAAGCAGAGAGGAGCTGATGAGAAATGGCTCAACCTTCATATCTGCCAAACGCGATATAGTTGCCGCTGCGGAGTTTGTGTGCAGGGTTGAGAAGACCAAGTGACCAGTAAGTGCTGCACGAACAGCTATAGCAGCTGTCTCCTCATCACGAATCTCCCCTATCATAATAACATCAGGGTCTTGTCGCAAGATTGATCGCAGAGCGGCAGCAAAGGTAAGTCCTACTTTCTCATTCACCTGAATCTGCGCAATATTATCGCTCTTATACTCTACGGGATCCTCAACAGTTATGAGATTTTTATGGGGTGCTTCTACCTCACGCAAAAAGGAGTGCAGAGAGGTTGTCTTTCCAGATCCGGTTGGACCGGTTACTAAGATGATGCCATGTGAAGAGCGAAGCAGTTTTCGCACATCTCCAATGAGGGAGTCATTAAATCCAAGTTCTGTAATCTCCGGAATCTGTGAACTCTGCATCAAAAGACGCATGACCACACGCTCCCCATAAAAGGTCGGCAAAATAGAGACACGGATATCTAATATCTCTCCCGCAATCTTAATCTGTGTACGACCATCCTGCGGGATACGCTTCTCCGAGATATCAAGGTTTGAGATAACCTTAATACGGCTCACAATAAGCGCCACTACCTTCTTATCTAAGTCTGCATTTTTAGTAAGCATTCCATCTATACGAAAACGAACCTCACCCTTCTTCTCCTGCACCTCTATGTGAATATCTGATGCCCGTTTTTTTACTGCCTGATAGAAAAGTGCATTGACAAACTTGATGATTGGTGCAGACTCTTCACTTGTTAAGATATCACTTGATGTACGCAAAAAGTCAGTAAGAGAGATATCCTCCTCACTCTCTTCGCCCTCACTATCCTCCTGCATCGTCTCTATCGCTTTGTCAGTTCTTAGCTCCAAAAATCGGTTATAGAGTCTGTCATAGGAGTCCTCATCAAGAAGATAAAAGGGGTACTTTTTCTCTAGCTTGGTGTAGTAGTTCGTGGCTGCAACAAGATAGCGCTCCGATGCAAAAGCGCATACCTCACCCTCAAGTTCACTAAAGAGAAGATAGTTTTTTACACTTATATCTGTCTGCAACTCCTCTGGTTCATATACCTCTAAATTTATATTATGAATCTGTTCTAGCATCCTACACTACTTCTTCTGTTTTGCTTTTGTCTCTAGCGACTCAAAAACTTCTATATTGTACTCTTTTTGAATTCTATCCAACACACCAAGGTTTTTTTGCAGTTCAGAGAGGTTCTCACTCTTATCAATCACATAGGGAGTTAGTATAACAACAAGATTATCTTTCTCTTCTGTCGTAGATTTTGAAGCAAAAAGCAACTCCCCTATCCAAGGTATATCACCTAAGAGTGGAATTTTACTAATAGAGTCTCTCTCATAGGTCTTGACAAGCCCACCAATAACTATGCTCTCACCATGGCGTAAGATAGCTTGTGTCTTTACTTCCTGCTTTGAAGTTACTGGTTGCCCCGTTGCATTTTTACTACCGTCATCCAAAACATTTTCTAGTACAGCTTCTACATCCAAAGTTACCTTATCATTTGAAGAGACACGCGGCTTAATCTTGAGCGTTAGACCAACATCCTCACGCTTATAGCTACTTGTAACACCATTAAGTCCTGCCGTTGTTGTTACCGTACCTGTTGAGATAGAGATAGTTTTACCTACATAGATAGAGGACTCTTTGTTATTGACACACAGTATCGAAGGATTAGAGACTGATTTTGCTGCACCATTAGACTCTAAGAAGTCTATCGCTGCACCAAGTGCGAGTGCGCTGCTTGATGCACTTCCTATGGATCCTAAAGCATCTAAAACTGCTGCGGAAGCTGCTCCTGTTAAGGATTCTGCACCAAAGTTAGCACTGAGAGCATAGAGTCCAGAGGAGGTTACATCCCCAACTGCTAAACCATATTTCACACCTAAATCATTGGCATTGTTTTTATTTATCTCTACAATTTTTGCTTTTACATAGACCTGATACTTCTCTTTATCAAGTTCATCTATGATGACCTTTAACCCTTTTAGTATAGTAGGTTCACCAATAGCAATTACAGAGTTAATCTCATCGCTTGAAGAGACATTTGGTTTAAGTGACGGGTCTGCGAACTTCTGTTTTGCGATAATGTCATTAAGACTCTTCGCTACCGCTTTTGCTTCAGAGTTTTTCAGAGCAAAGATTTGAATACCATTGTTTGCATGAGACTCAACATCTAATCTCTTTACAATCTTCACAATCTTCTCTACATTCTTTTTTAACCCTACTACTATCAGTCCATTGGTATTTTCATCATAGATTACTTTTACCTGATCTGTGACTATTTTTTGGTTGAAGATAGATTTTGCTATATCTGCTATCTTCGCTTGTAGTTTTTTTGCATCAGCGTGTTTGATTTCTATAATTTTTACAATATTTGCATTATTTGCATTAATATCCTCTATCACTTTTTTGATAGTCTCGATATTTTTAGGATAATCCGTTACTAAAATAGTGTTACTCTCTTTCATGGTCATAAGTTTGGCAGTTTTAGAGATGAGATAACGAATCTTTGCTGCAACGATATCTACATTTTCCCCTTTTACTTTAATCGCCTGTGTTACCATTAATGGACCCTGCAGTTTTTTTCCTTGATGCATCACATTTACATTATGTTTTGCTGCCTCTGTTGATCGCACTACTTCATAGATGGAGCCATTTTTCACCAGAGTATATCCCTTTGACTCCAAAACAGAGATCAAAATTCCCATCAACTCATCATCATAGACAGGTGATGTACTCACAAAGTTTACTATACCGTTAATTTTATTGTTTACAAGAATATTTTTGTGGGTAATTTTAGAGATAAGCTTAATAAAGTCATTGATTTGCAGATCTGAAAAGTTTACATTTACCTGCTCTCTCGCACTCAAAGAGAGCGTGAGGAGTGTTACTAACAGAATGGTTCTAACGAATTTCATATACGATTTCCTTCTCAATATTATTTCTCAGAACTATAATCTCTATAGTATCTATTTTATTGATATTTTTGTAGAGTTTGAGTGCATCATTAAATGATGTCAATTTGACATTGTTCGCTTTTATCATAATATCTCCCTTTTTCAGTCCTAACTGTGCCATTTTAGAGCCTTTTTTGATACGCATAACCTTAAAGCCCTCTATCTTTCCATTTCTTTTCACAGGAGAGATTGCTATATCTTTCCAAATTTGTGATGGGTTTCTTGAGTAGTATTTAATATCTGAGCGTGTTACTACTTTTTCACTCACGCCATAATCATCATCACTACTTGTATCACTCACTTTTGAAACAGGTGTTATAGAGCCTCTTGAGTGCTTAGAGCGTTTTGAACTACTCTCTTGCAATTTCAGTATAAAATCTTTAGAGTTTTTAGTAAAGATAACATGATCAATGGCTATCTCTTTGAGCTTATAGCCTGCATACTCCTCACCAATACCAACTACCTCTGTCTGCTTCGGTGCAGATTTTTTAGCAACTATAATATACCCATTTGACTTATTGCCATATAAGCCTTTTAAAATCAAAGAGTTGATGCTAAATGCTTCTTGTTGCTCCGCACTATCTTTAGGTGCTTCGATGACCTTTGCTTTTATGAGCATATTTTTAAAATCCACCCTTTGATACTTTGAGAGGTATGATTTTTTCGCATTCAGCTCCACCCCTTCACTCGGAAGATACCACCAAAGCACAAGAGAAATTATCTTCGCTACGAGCAGTAACACAAGCAAACGCGTTACTATGGAGAGTAGTTTTTTATTTGAAAACTTTTGCATAAACATACTCCCCATTTTCAGATTTTTTCAGCATTCGCATACTTCTTTTGTAACGCTTAAGCATTATCTTTGAAGGTTTAAGCTTAAATGTAAGCTCCCTCTTTGTAAGACTCACTTCCCCCTGTGCCTCTCCAAATCCACCCTCTGCCTCAAAGGTAATAACAAGCGGATTGAAGATGCTGTAGCTTACTACCACATCTTTTATCTTCGATGGCACATAAGCTTCTACTACAGAAGAGAGCTGTATATCTTGTAGCTCTATTTTATTATAAAGAAGCAGTAGCATAATATCAGCCTCTTTCACGACCGCACTATCAATCCCCTTCGCACTCACCTCTAAGTTCTCAAGCTCTAAAGAGAGAAGATGTGGTAGCACCTTTTCATTGGAGATAACTACATCAAACTTTTTCAGATTTGCTTCAAGCAGATAGTAAAGACTCTCTTTTGGCGTAAAAAATGCCAAAGCAAAAAGGAAAAAAAGCAGATATGCAAAAAATTTCATTATTTTTTTTACCATTGTATCTCCATATCGAGCATCGCTTTTGTTTCACTCAATCTTTTAATCTTTAGCTCTGTGATGTTGTATGTTCCGTTAAGAATTTTTCCCATCAGCAGGTTCAATGCGCCTGCTTCAATAGCATCAGAGTGAATCTTCAGCGATTTTTTTGTCTTTTTCACATTAAGGTTTGCCCCTTGCAGGACTCTGTTAGCAAGGATTCGTTCTAAAGATTTTTCTATTTTTTTCTTATTTGCAAAAACACTCTTAAGACTACTTACATCCACAGCAAGTTTTTCACTCTCTTTGAAACTCTCCTGTGCCTCTCTCAGCTCTACTTTGGCACTATCTATCTTCACAAACAAAAAAGCGATAATTACGACTAAAAGAGTCCCTATATGGAGTGGATTTAAGTTATTCATATCTTTATCTCCACTTTCATGCTCTCGTTATGAAAGGATTTTTTATATTGAAGTTTTTTTGCATCGAGCTTTTTAAGAATATTTCTCTCATTCCCCTTCCCTACACCACTAAAAGTGATACTTAAAAGCCTGTTTTTGTACGAGATTAACGTTATTTTCTGCTCTGGCTTCAGCCGCATATTTAAAAAGTAAGAGATATAGAGTCTCAACTTTTCACCTCTGCTGTAAATACCTTTGTACTTGCTCTGTGTTGATTTGTTTTGAAACATAGTAGGTTGCAGATTGTATTTTGAGAAGAGTGCATCTTTTGATGCAAGAATACTTTGCGTTTTTGCATTTGTTATAAATAGCTCTCCAGCAAGAACAATAATAAAGAGCAGAAGAATTACCCCTAGCCTATAGAGACTTTTTGTATCAACTATATGACCAAATTGCTGCAACTTTATAGTGTGCTTTGAGAACTTTTTCTCTGCTAACTCTAAAGGAGAAGAGGTCTCTGCCCATGATGCAGGTGTTAGTATTACAACTCCATCTTTTAGAGACATTACTGCATCATTATGAATACTCACAGGATTTTCAAGTGTGCTAAATTCGCTCTGAGCAAAGTGGATAGATTTAATATTTGATATATTTAATCCCTTCTGTGCTATAAGTTCAAGGATTTTTTTATCTTCATAAGCAAAGAGAAGAAAATCTTCCCCCTCTTTGTAAACACTATAGGAGTATTTTCCTTCAGGAAGAGAATCTTCAAAGAAAGATTCTAAAAGTCCTCTTGCTTCACGAACACTTTTTACAGGAAGTTTTACTCGCTTTACCCAGTACAAAGAGGGCGAGAGAATAAGTGCTATTTTTCCCTTTTTCTCTGCATCGGTGAGCGCTCTTTGAGGGTCTAAAAAAACAACACTACTACTCTGTTTAAATCTCGTAAACAAAATGAGACCCCTTTTTGCTTTTTATATCATACTCAAAACTAATCTTTGAGTGTAACTTGTTTTGTATTATCTCTATCTCTACATAGAGTACAGGTTCATAAAAACTTGTTCTAAACTGTTTTAAGTTCATCTCTTCTTCACTATTTAAGTCCAAATCGGCAATTGTTGTATAAAACCCGCCTCCATCACTCAAAAGTTCTGCTTTATCAGGCGCACATCCTAACATCATCTCCCAAACTTCCGGTGTTGCATAATTCAAGTCTATAGTAATATTCCTATCACTTCCAAGATAGAATAAATCATCAAAGTTGATATTTTTCAGAGCATTGTCATTATATTCGCGTGCATAAAATCTGTTTATCTCTCTGAGTTGCTCTTTTGAAGCTATATAGTCTCGAAACAAGTAAGGCTTTTCATCAAAAATTGCGCTATTATAACTATTATCTTCTTTAATTTTGCTCATGCCATCGAGTAAAATATCTATATATTGTGAATTTACATTATATCTGTTAAAGTAAGCTTGAATAAGAGGCAAATTTTTTGCATTTATCTGATTTGGATTAAACTTACCTCTAGCACTATGTATCTGCATCAAAATCTCTAAACCGGAACTCTCAAAGGGGATAAAAGCAGCCTGTGATAAAAAAAGATAGAGTGCTTCACTTGATTTTGTATCTAAAACAGATGAGAGATCCTTTGAGGTCTGCAAGATATTTAAAAGATCTTCTACAATAATGCTGCTTTGATAGAGGAAGTTTTCACTACTTACTACTTTTGATGCATCATTTACCTGTTTTAATCCTATACCAATGGCTACACTAATAACTATAACAAACATTACTGTTATAAGCAGGGCTATCGCATTTTTACTCTTCTTCACGCTAGTGGATACTCATAGAGAAGATTGGCAGTAACATTGCAGATACTATAAACCCTATGCTTCCTCCAACAAAGAGCATCAAAGCGGGTTCTAACAGAGTGAGAAGCAGCGAGATTTTATCTCTGTTCTCTTCAAAGTAGAGTTCTGAAACATTGGTTAAAACACTCTCAACCTGAGAGGTCTCTTCACCAAGAGCAATGGACTGAATAAAAGCATTGTCTATCTTTGTGGGATGCTCTTGGAGTGCTTTGGAGAGGAGTTTTCCCTCTACGACCTTCTTGCTTGAGTCTAAAAAAAGTTCCTTTATAACGCGGTTATTTAAGATGTTAGCACTCAAATTGATGGTCTGCACAAAGGGTACGCCTGAACGCGTTAGAAGTGATGCTATGTATGAAAACCTCGCAAGTTCTGACTTTAAGATGATAGTCCCAAAAAGAGGCAGACGTAACATAAACTTATCGACAGCGTAAGCGAAAGAATATACTTTTTTCTTCAAAAATACAAAAAGTGCAACTGAGAAAAAGATAATGCCTAAAAGCAGTCGAAAGTTATTTGAAAAGAACTCTCCTGCCGCTATGACAAACTGTGTTGGTGCAGGAAGCTCTTGATCCATACTCTCAAAGATGCCTGTAATTTGAGGCACTACAAAAGTCAGCATAAATGCTATCATAACCAGAGAGATAACAATCATAAAAGAGGGGTAGGCAAAGGCACCTTTTATCTCTTTGTGAATCCTATCTTGCTCTTTTAAAAAACGGGAGAGTTCAAGCAGTACCTCATCTAAAATCCCTCCACTCTCACTCACCTTTATAGACTCTTTATAAAAAGGAGGCAGTTCCACTATAGTCTGTAAATCGAGTGCGGTATAAAAGTTTTGCCCCTCATCGAGATGTGTACTGACAGTAGTTAAAAAGAGCTTCATCTTTTTATTTTTTTCATAATGTGTCTGCACAATCTTTAAAGCAGAAACTATACTAATGCCTGAGCGAATATACATAGAGAGTTCTCGTGAGAGTGCTGCGAGTTCTTTGGGAGGAATCTTATACTTTGAGGAGAAGCTCAGATTTTGAAAAAAAGAGGGGGAGTCCTCTTTGATGGATTGATAGATTATACCCTGTGATTTTAGCTTTGATTTTGCTTCATCAAGTGAGTTCGCTTCCACACTATCACTAAGCTTTTTCCCCTCTTGATTAATGCCTTTATACTTAAATATCATTATTTTACTTTCTCATTTATTTCATCTTTAAGTGCTGAGAGTTCCTCTAAACTGCGATAAACCTCTGTAGGTTCAAAGTAGCTTGTATAGTCATAGGCTCTCTCTTTGTACTCAACTATCACCTGATCTGATATACCATATCTGTTGATTTCAAAAGAGAAACAGAGGCTCTCTTGAATCCCCTCTTCATTAAAAAAGACATCCTCTTTCTCCTTCACCATTCCCTGTAAAAAGTCATAATGGTATGTAGCAACACTACTATCAAAGAAGCTCTTAAAAGATTGCACTTTTGCATCATCTACATAGAGAGTACACTCACTACAATCATCTAAACAGACAAGCCGTGCCTTCTCTGCATCCTCTTGTAAAAAAGTGAGGAGATACTCTTTGAGGTTTAAAAAGGTAGGCTCCATCTTATCCTTTGCAACCCTGTCTAGTTTAGCAATGGCTAGTGTATATACCAGCCCAATGATTACTATTACTATCATAAGTTCAATAAGAGAAAAAGCCTTTTTCAATGCCTACTTACACTCGCTGAGTTTTATATCTGCGGCACTTCCTTTTCCACCCTCTTTTTTATCAGCACCTAAAGAAATTAGTTCGATTGCACCATCGTCATTTATATAGATAAACTCACTACCCCAAGAATCTTTTGGCATCTTGTTATCTTTAAAGTAGTTACCACTCTCGGCTAAAATTTTCAAACCCTCTTCAGTAGATGGATAGACACTATTTTTGATTTTATACATATCAAGTGGACCGTTATATATCTGTTTCATCTGTACACAGACTATATCCTTCTTAGCCTCTTCCCCTTTTCCTGTGAGTGCCGGCATAACCATAGCAGCTAAAAGTCCTAAAATAACGATAACTATCATTAACTCTATAAGAGAGAACCCCGCGCGTAAGCTTTTTCTTTGCATATTGTAACCTTTGTAAATTTTTAATAAGTTATTATAATCAAATATGGTTACATTTTGGAAATATATTGTGAAGATTTTGTTTTTTGTTGAAAGGAGGACTCTTCTCCAGATACCTGCGGCACATAATGCAATGAGGTGTGCTGCTGTATTCCTACCCTGACACAGTATCTCAAAACACTATTGCACAGGTCTAAAGAAGAGAACTGAAATTGTAGCGAAAAATTTCTTTATTTCAAAGTTTTATGCGGAAATCGTATCAATTGCCTTGCGTATCGCCTCAAAATATGCTTCATACTCAAAACTCGCATCGGCATCCTTTGCTGCAAGTTCCATCTCTCTTGACATATCGTATAACTCACTAAAACGAAGATTGCCACTACTCCCCTTTATGGAGTGTGCAGCTGATTGAATAGTCCCATAATCTTTACTTGCTATAGCACTCTGTATCGTCTCTAAAAGAGGTGCAGCCTCTTCTAAAAAACTAGCTATCAGCAGAGGTATGTGTTTTGCTTTTAGTCCGATAGCTCTCGCCATCTCTTCGTAGTCTAAATTTGCATAATTTGGATGTGTTATTGGCATTATCTCAATGTCCTTTTATAATTTGTAAATACTCAAAATGATATCATACTATTCTTTAAAGGAAAATATTTGGTTTACATAGTCGTAGCACTCAAAGCAGAGGCACAAGCCTTTGTCGATAGATATAAACTTACAAAAACAAAACTCTCTAAGCACACTCTTTTTTATAGCGATACGCTGACTCTTATCGTGAGTGGCATAGGAGTTGCCAAAGCCAGAGAGGCGACGCAGACACTCATTAACCATTTTGACATAACCGATGCAGACAGCTACCTCAATGTAGGCATAGCTGCTGCAGATACAACTTTTCAGATAGGCGAATTACTTGAGATCGGTTCCATTAGCTACCACGGCATCAACTACACATTTGATACTTCCAAAGAGCATATACTCTGTAGTGACTCTGAGGTAGCGGGGATGCATAAGGGCATTGTAGATATGGAATCTTATGGTTTTTATGACGCAGTTATTCATAATCCAGCCATTCAACACTTCGCTATCTTCAAGGTTGTGAGTGATCATTTTCAACCAGATAAAATTACAAAAGAGCAGACAAAAATGCTTCTTTTTCATAAACTCGATGCTATTTTACAACTTCCAAAGGAACTCTCTTGAAACCTCTTTTTTTACTCCTCCTCTACACTACACTACTGCTCTCAAGCACACCCGATGATGCAAAACTCAAAGAGCTGATAGGAAATATGCTTATAGTTGGGTTTGATGGAGAAAAAGTGAATGCAAATTCACAAATCATCAAAGATATACAAAAGTACCATTTAGGGGGTGTTATCCTCTTTGACAAAGATTTTAAAGAGAGAAGTAGAACAAAAAACATCAGTTCTCCCACACAACTAAAAAAGCTTACTCACGACTTAAAAAAGTATGCACACAGACCTCTTTTTATCAGTACAGACCAAGAGGGTGGCAAAGTAGCGAGACTCAAACCTGCTTATGGATTCGCAAAAATCCCCTCTGCCAAAGCCGTGGGAGAGATGGGGTATGCGCAAACTCTCTCTATTTACAAAAAAAATGCGAAAATGCTCCACGACGCAGGAATAAACATGAACTTTGCACCTGTTGTTGATCTCTCTCTTAATCCCAAAAACAGAGTTATCGTTGGACTCAATCGCTCTTATGGAAAGGATGCTACAAAGGTGAGTGAGTACGCAAAAGTGGTTATTAAAGAGCAAAAAGCTTACAATATAATCTCTGTTTTAAAACATTTCCCCGGTCATGGCTCCTCTTTTGGAGATTCACATGAAGGTGTAGTAGATGTCAGTAAAAGCTGGTCTCCTGATGAACTTCTTCCCTACTCTCACCTTATTGCAGAGGGAGTTGCCGATGTGATTATGACAGCGCATATCTTTAACAGACATATTGACGCTCTATATCCAGCTACACTTTCGTATAAATTTAACACAAAACTACTCCGGGAGATGATGCACTTTAGAGGCGTTATCATTAGTGATGATTTACAGATGGGAGCCATTGCAAAGCACTACACCCTCCAAGAGCGTACACAACTCGCTATCAATGCCGGAGTAGATATACTCCTCTTTGGCAATCAGCTCCAACAGATGCAGGTAAAGGAGATAGTAGAGAGTATCTTCAAGTCAGTAAAATCAGGGAAAATTCCCCTGCAACGCATTTTAGAATCCAACAGACGCATTCAAAACCTTCATACAAAATACTCCATCATCCAAAAACCCATACTCTTCGGAGAAAAAAGAGTACAGCTTACTAAAAAGTACATCAAAAACCACTACGCTCTACAAGTTAACAATATAAAAATTATCCCAAAAATAGTCGTTGTTCATTGGACAGCCGTGCCAACACTTCAAGAGAGCTTCAAGCGACTCTATCCTGAAGAGCTACTAAGTGACAGAGCAGATATAGCCTCCGCATCAGCACTTAATGTCTCTGCACACTTTTTAGTTGATAGAGACGGGAGTATCTATGAGTTAATGCCGGATAACTTTATGGCGCGCCATGTGATAGGACTTAACTACTCTAGCATTGGGATTGAAAATGTCGGAGGGGCAAACAATGAAAAAGAGGATCTCACACAAGAACAACTCCAAGCGAACATCAGACTCATTAACTATCTCAAAGCAAAATACCCTACGATACAAGGTGTTATTGGACACTTTGAGTATAGAGAACTTGAAGGTACCCCACTCTGGTTAGAAAAAGATGCAGGATATAGAACTAAAAAAGTAGATCCGGGAAAAGGATTTATAGACGCGATTCGAGCCGGTATAGATGGATAGTAAATTTACATCTCTTGATTGGTCTTTTTTTATAGCCTACTTTCTGCTTCTTGCACTTACCTCCTATCTCTTCTCGCGCAACAAGATTAGTAGCTCCGAGGAGTATTTTACCGCATCAAATACAATGCCAATCTTCGCAGTTGCTATCAGTCTGCTTGCCACTTCTCAATCAGCTGCTACCTTTTTAGGCGTCCCTGAGTTTGCCTACTCAAACAACTTTACCCTCATAGGCTTCTACTTTACATCACTTTTAGCAGTTCTCTTTATAGCCAAATTTTTTGTTCCGAGATTTTATGCTATCAAAGCCCGTACCGTTTATGAACTTCTAGAGAGTCGATATGGAGAGAGTGCAAAACAGCAGGCGGGAGTAATGTTTTTAATTGGTCGCATTATGGCAAGTGGCGCACGCCTCTACATTGCTGCTTTGGCGATTAGTATGATACTTTTTTTAGATATCGGTTTTACACATATGCTTCTCTCTATCTCTCTTCTCATTTTTGCTTCTCTTGCTTACACCTACTTCGGAGGCGTTAGGTCAGTAATATATAGTGATGTTATTCAGGCTGTTACCTATGTGAGTGCCGGTCTGCTCGTTCTCTTTTTTCTCTACTCCTCTCTTGATACTCTCAACATTATGCAAATACTCCAAACTCATGAAAAGTTAACATTTATAGATAGCTCTTTAGATGGAAAGTTTAGTATAGTTGGTCTTTTAAGTGGTTGGTTACTCCTCAACATAGCTGCTTATGGACTCGATCAAGATATGACACAGAGGGTGCTTACCTGTAAAAACAGTAATGATGCAAATACCTCACTTATACTCTCAATACTCCTAACCATACCCGTTGTTTTACTTTTTTTAAGTATCGGTGCCTTACTCTTTGTTCACTATCAAAACTTAGCGGTACAACAGAACTTTAATGGAGAAAAAATCACTATATTTATGTACTATATCCTCAATGAGATGCCCGAGGGGATACGTGGCTTTGTAACTGTGGGAGCCATTGCCGCAGCACTCTCAAGTACCAACTCCGTACTAGGTGCTATGGCCTCTGTAGCTATTGAAGATCTCTACAAACCATACAAATTGCAAAAGGCTCCTAACACAGATGATGCACATTTCTTAAATGCATCAAGAGTAGCCGTTTTACTCTTTGCTCTACTGCTTTTTATGATGGCAATTATCAGTTTTTTCTGGCAAAGATATAGTGATTTGCCACTCATAAGCTTTGCTCTTGGAGTTATGGCTTTTGCATATACAGGACTTCTGGGTGTTTTTTTCTCTGCTATTTTTACCTCTAGAGGGAGTGCTTCAAGGGTTCCTTTCGCTCTTGTGGGTGGATTTTTAACAGTTCTCTTACTGCAGCCCTACACCTTTGGTTTTCAGATAGGTTTTGCTTGGCAGATAACCCTTGGAACACTCCTTGCCTTTGTAATAATGCAAATATAAAAGTTATTTGTGTATAATAACCGTCAATTATGCAAATCAAACTATTATGAGAAACGATGATAATAAATAAAATTTTAAAATTCTCTTCTGTTGGAGCGCTTGGTTCCATAACAAATATCTCTATCTACAGTATGCTTGTCTTTGTAAACATTAACTACAACATCGCATCCATACTCGCTTTTATAGTGGCAGTTACACAAAACTACACCCTTAACAAACGATGGACATTTAAAGATCACAACACAAAAACAAAAAAGAAGTTTATTAAGTACTTTATTCTCAATCTCTCTAGTTTTATGATTAACTTAGGCGTTTTAAATCTTGTTGTTCTCAACTTTGATGAGAGCAATCTTACGAAGATAATCGGACAGATTTTAGGGATAGGCGTGGCGATGGGCTTTAACTTTTTAGGTAGCTATCTTGTTATCTTTGCAAAAAACAGCGAGGAAGATGTAACAATATGAAAAGAAGAGAACAGCTTGTACTACTACTCTATACTATCTTTAATATCATTAGCAACCATTTTGTAAAGTTTTATGCGGATGAGACTTACTATTGGGTTTGGTCAAAGAGATTAGAGTTCTCCTACTTTGACCATCCACCTATGGTCGCTTATCTTATAAAACTCACCACCCTCTTTAGCGATGATCCTCTCTTTGTGCGTTTAAGCGCTGCACTTTTGGTTTCAGCTAGTGCCTATCTGCTCTATATGCTCGCAAAAAAGATGTTTGATGAAAAAACAGCAATCTACACTTTTTATATCTTTCTTAGTAGCATCATAGTTATTGTTGCATCAACACTTATCTCTCCAGATATACCGCTCATGTTTTTTACAACACTCCTGCTTTATAGCGGTTACATCTATATCTTTGAGGGGAAGAAAAAGTATGCACTTCTTGTTGGTTTTGCAGCAGGAGCGATGCTACTCTCAAAATACACCGGTATCTTAATCATCTTTACCCTTGTAGTCTATCTGCTGCTTTACAAACGAGAACTCTTCAAAGACAAGTATCTCTACTTTGCCATTCTTATCGCCATTCTTGTTTTCTCGCCCGTCCTCTATTGGAACTATCAGCACGACTTTATCTCCTTTACCTTTCAACTCCATCATGGTGTAGCACAGGAGAAGGTTTTTCAGCCCCATGAGCTTTGGAAGTTTACATCCGCGCAACTTCTCCTTTTCCACCCCTTTTATCTACTCCCTCTGCTCTACTTCATACTAAGAGATAAAGAGCGATTTGAGAAAAAAAAGGTCTATCTACTCCTCCCTTTTCTCTTTACTCTGCTCTTTTTTATCTACCACTCAGCCTTTAAGTATGCAAATGCACAGTGGGCAGCACCGGCTTATCTGAGTGCTACCGTACTGCTTGGATATTACATGGCAAAAGGGAACTATCTCAAACTACTGCTCTCGGCTATTCTCTTTAGTAGTGTTCTTATTGTCTCGATAAAAACACCCCTTGGGGAGAAGTATCTCAAACCTATAGAGAGACTCCTCTCTCGACTTGGAAAGATTGATAATTTTAAAGAGGAGATAGCAGGACTCAATCTTGATATGGACAGCTATGACTACATCCTTATAGATAACTATCACGGATCAGAAGTTGCCTACCTGCTCAAAAAGTATAATAATGTCCTTGTTCTGAACACCGCAAGATTCTCCCAATACAATATCTGGAGAAATGAGGATTTGAACATCTCCATGCAGAGTCCTCTTAAAGAGATTCCATCTCTTGGAAAGTGTCTCTACATAGGTCCAGACCTCAAAAGTATAGAGCAGATAGGAAAACTCTTTGGGAACAAAAAAATCCTAGCAAAGATGCACAAAGAGCTTATTATGGATCATCTGCACTACTATGTGGCTGAGTTTAAAAACTAAGATTTCGCCTTGTAGTTCTTAAAACGAAATGCCCAAACACCGATGAGGGCTTCGAGGATAATCTCCTTGTTCATCTTAGAGACTCCATGCTCTCTATCCATAAACAAGATAGGTGTCTCCATAATTGTCGATCCCGTTGAAGCAAAAGCATAGTTCATCTCTATCTGAAAGCCATACCCATTGCTCTTTACCTTACTCAAATCAACACGCGAAAGTGCCTCTTTGGAGATAAACTTAAATCCAGCCGTCAAATCCTCTACTTTTACACCTGTAATAAACTTGGCATACTGATTTGCAAAGTAGCTTAGAAGTATTCTACGAAGCGGCCAGTTGAGTACACTTATCCCCTTAATATATCTCGAACCAATAATAACATCTGCACTATCCTTAAGCGCTATCATATCTAAGAGATATTTTGGATTGTGAGAGAAGTCAGCATCCATCTGTACTACATAATCAGCACCCTTCTCTAAGGCTATGGCATACCCCTCTCTGTAGGCACTTCCAAGTCCTAGTTTGCCGGCACGCTTATGCAGATGTACTCGCTTGTTGCTCTCTTGGAGCGTCTCCACCATAGATGCGGTTCCATCTGGAGAGTTATCATCAACTATAAGTATCTCAATAGATGCATCTTGCTTCAAAACAGCTTCGATAATCTCGTAGATATTCTCTTTTTCATTATATGTGGGAATTATGACAACTATTTTCATTCTGCTCTTTCGCTTTTTAGTTTGTGCTGATATTATACTTAAAGCTTCCAAAAATATTCTTTATAAAATACTTAAGGATAATAAAGATATAATTTATCATTAACAAAAAAGGACTTTAACTATGAAAAGAACTATTGTATCTATCGCTTCAGCTGCACTTATTGCAGCAACATTTGTCGGATGTGGAGGAGAACAACCAAAACCACAAGAGCGTAACTTTGAGTGTAAGCAGGAGGGTGTTCCCGCACCAAAATGGACGTGTGTTCCTATGGTAGAGGGTGCTTATGCCGGTGTTGGTATCGCACAAAAGAGTGCTGCTGGTCCGGGGCATATGAGAAGGGTAGCTCTTATGAACGGTCGTTCAGATTTAGCACAGCAGATTCAGACTGAAGTAAAAGACAGAATGAAAGGCTTTACACAGACAACAGGTGCAGGTGATAGAGAGACAGTCGATCAGGTAACACAAGCGGTTACAGATCAGATAGCACACGTTAACCTTAACGGTTCTAAGGCTATTGATGCATGGAATGCTCCATCGGGTGCGCTCTACCTTCTCGTAACTGTACCGGAAAATTTTATCAACCAAAAAGTTAAAGATACAGTAAGAACGAGTTTGAAAAATGATGAAGCACTCTGGCAGCAGTTTCAAGCATCAAAGGCTTTTGATTCACTAGATGAAGCTATAGACAAGCAGTAGATGCGCAGACTCTATGCTCTTTTACTGCCTCTTGCGCTCCTTTTTGTAGCGTGTACCTTTTCTCCTTCCCCTGATGCAAAACCTTCATGGATAATGCACGCAAATCAGGGAGGGAGAACGGGTGCCATTGGTGTAGCGGGGCGGACTTACGATCAATCTTTCTCCACACAAAGAAAACTTGCCATCGCTCGTGCGCTTGATGAACTCTCTTTGCAACAGGGAGTAGAGGTAAAACTCAAGATGCAAAAGAGTGAACAGAGTACAAATGCTGACTCTCACACACAGATAAATGAGCAAAGCAGTTACTCCGCGTCAAATAGTGTAACCGCACATATAGAAGATGTCTGGATGGATAAAAATACAGATGAATTTTATGTTTGGATGGTTTTAGATAATAATCACTAAGGTGCTGTAATGAAAAAATTCTCTCTCCTAATTACCCTCTCCTCCCTGCTCCTTGCACTCAATGCCCCTGCGGGCATTGAGCAGATGAAAGCAGAGTTTGAGCAGATGAAACACGCTCAAAACGAAGAGTTTAAAGATTATAAATCCAAACTTGATGCAGAGTATAAAACCTATAAAAAAGAGCTAGAGACCTACTGGAGAAAACCTGAACTCTCTACAAAAAAGAGATGGGTAAGCTATACAAAAGATAAACAAGCCCGTTCAAAAGTGGACTTTGAGAAGAACAACTACACAGTAGAGGTTATTGCCAAAGATATAAAGAGTGCAAAGAAAAAACTCAAAGAGCGTATCTCTTATGTGGTAAGTAAAAATACAAAAGAGGTAGTAAAAACAGATCCTTTACAAAAAAGAGTGGCGAAGATTTCACGCTCCAAAGATGTTGTCACATCAAAAGTTACAGCCAAACCTATCATAGCACCGCTAATCTTTGCAAAAAAACCGAGCAAAGAGGATGTAAATAAGTATGCTCTCAATACATTAAACAAAAGTAAAATTACTACAAAGAAGGCAAAACAAAAAGGAGAGAAGGTCTATACGCTTACCGTTAATCTTCCAAAAAACTCTACACTACGCCTCTCTAAACTCTACGCAAAAGAGGTCTCTCAAAACTCTCAAGAGTTTAATATCCCACTAGAGTTAGTCTTTGCTATCATACAGACCGAGAGTGACTTTAACCCCTTTGCAAAGTCTCACATCCCTGCCTTTGGTTTGATGCAGATTGTCCCTCGTACAGCGGGAAAAGATGCTTACAGATTTTTACATAAAAGAGATGGCACACCAAGTGCGACCTACCTCTACAATGCTCCTAACAACATAGAGATGGGGAGTGCCTATCTGCATATACTCTACTACCGCTATCTAAAAAAGATAAAAAATCCAAAAAGCAGGCTCTACTGCACCATTGCCGCATATAACACGGGAGCTGGTAATATCGCTTGGGCATTTACTCACACACACAACATGAACAAAGCAGCACCAAAGATAAACAGACTCTCTTCCGATGCAGTCTATGAGAAACTTTTACAAGACCTCAAATATGATGAGCCAAAACACTATCTCAAACGCGTGAAAAAGAGAATGAAAATCTATAAATTAGCTTACAAAAGTAGTAAATGAGTCTCTACATCGGTGTTATGAGTGGTACAAGTCTTGATGGAGTGGATATAGCTCTGTGTGAGATTGACTCTTTGGGGTGCAAACTCATCTCCTACACAGAAGAGCCTTTTTTAGATACTCTCAAAGAGGAGATACTCACAGCCATTAACTCACCTACCACCCTGCATCATATAGGAAGATTGCACAGCAAACTCGGCGAACTCTACGCCTCTGCTATCAACAACTTTTTACAAGAAAACAGCATTGCTGCGCATCAGGTGGCAGCTATTGGGCTTCATGGGCAAACACTCTGGCATGAGCCTCATGGTGCGTACCCTTTTAGTATGCAACTCGGCTCTGCAAGTATCGTCAATGCGCAAACAGATATCACAACCATTACAGATTTTCGTAACATGGATATAGCCAATAGAGGTGAGGGCGCCCCTTTTGCTCCCGCTTTTCATAAATTTCTCTTTGGCACATCGCAACAACGCGCTATTGTTAATATTGGAGGTATGGCAAATATAACAATTTTTGAACCCATATTAAGAGGTTGGGATAGTGGTTGTGGGAATGTATTGCTCGATTTGTGGATGCAAGAGCATGAAAACAGGCGCTATGATGCAGATGGAGAGTTTGCAAGGGGTGGAGAGATACATCATCCCCTTTTAGACGCTCTGCTCTCAGATGCATACTTTAAAAAAACAGCCCCAAAGAGTACAGGAAGAGAGTATTTTAACAAAGAGTGGCTACAATCATATCTGCTACAATTTGAGGCTATAAAAAGCAGGGATATTGCAAGAACACTCCTTGAGCTAACAGCACAAAGCATAACAAATGATTTAAAAGAGGAACATCTTCGCGAACTCATAGTTTGTGGAGGTGGATCTAAAAATAGTTTTTTACTTCAAAGGCTTCAAGAGTTAGGTAAATACAGAGTGATTCAAAGTGATGCATTTGGCATAAACTCTGCGGCGCTTGAAGCGATGGCATTTGCTTGGTTTGCTTATAAACGACTCCGCTCTGAGGCTGTTGGACTGAAGAGTGTAACAGGAGCAGAGAGAGACTCCATCCTCGGGGCTATATATGGATAAGACAAAAGAGTGGTTACTCACAACAAAATATAAAGAGTTTAGCATCTTAGTAGCTAGTTCAGATGCTAGTTTTAGAAGCTACTATCGACTTACAAAGGGAAGTGAGAGTTATATTCTTATGGATAGTTCACTTGAGCATAAATCTCTTCTTAATTTTCTAGATATAACCCACAGATTGTTACAACAGAATATTCATGCCCCACAGATTTATCAACAAGATATAGAGAGGGGATATCTTATCTTAGAAGATTTTGGAGATACAAATCTTTTAGATGTTTTAAATGTTGATAATTTTGAAGGCTTATACACAAAGGCTATAGACACCATTATTATGATGCAACAGACAGATGTAACCACTCTGCCCCTTTATGATGCAAAATTTTTACATATGGAGATGGAACTTATGCAGGAGTGGTACCTGAAGCAAAAGCTTGCACTTGTGTTAAATGAACAAGAGGAAAAACTAATCCAAACTACTCTTAAAAGAGTTACTGATGTTGTGCTTTTACAACCACAAAATATCTTTGTTCATAGAGATTTTCACTCACGCAATATTATGCTAAGGGAGGATAATACTCTTGGTATTATAGATTATCAAGATGCACTCTCAGGTTCTCTTACCTACGATTTGGTCTCTCTGCTCAAAGATTGCTATATCTCTTTTAATCGAGAAGATATTGAACGAATTGCACTCACATTTAGAGATAACAAACAACTAACTGTTTCAGATAGTGAGTTTTTAAAATGGTTTGACTTTACAGGGATGCAGAGGCATATAAAGGTACTCGGTATCTTCTCCCGACTCTCCATCCGCGATAAAAAAGATAACTATCTCAAAGATATTCCACGTGTTTTGCGCTATACCATAGAAACAGCTCTGCGCTATAAAGAGACAGAAGAGTTTGCACAGTTTTTACAAAAAGTGAGTGCATCATGAGAGCGATGATACTTGCTGCCGGCAGAGGTGAGCGTATGCGTCCACTCACAGATACCACTCCAAAACCTCTTCTTAAGGTTTATAATAAGCCGTTGATACTCTGGCATATAGAAAATCTTGCAAAGGCTGGATTTCGTGAAATAGTTATCAATGTTGCCTATTTAGGAGAACAGATTATCTCCTATCTTGGAGATGGAAGCAGATGGGGCGTAAAAATTTTCTACTCAAATGAGGCTGAAGAGTCCTTGGAGACTGCAGGTGGCATCAAAAAAGCACTCCCACTCTTAGGAGAGGAGACTTTTTTGGTGCTAAATGGTGATATATTTTGTAACTATCCATTTAATCCAAACTT
>JALWSY010000040.1:0-1318 GCA_027083035.1 Sulfurimonas sp.
CTTTTCCAGAATCTAACATGTGCTAAGCTGTTATCCTCTGGCAATGATTTAAAAATTACCAATGGGCGATTTGCGCAACTGCTATCTAAACAGATTCGATTAAACGATAGTGCTTTTATAATATCATTTGCAAAATCTAATCTACTTCCTTTTGCAACAAGTTCAGACGAGTTGCTATCAGCAACATCTATGAACCCGCTAAAACCGGGAGCATTTTTCTCTTTGTCCCACATGCCAAGCAAAGAATCGTTATCAGCGCCTAGCCACTCTAAAAAATTTGAAGCTGTTGTAAGCTCAACACCAGAGCTATTTACATCGCTTCTTTTTACTCTATACTCTAAATATTTTCCTATCTGCTCTATTGTATGCGTAAGTTCAGATTTGGCCTTTTCATTCTCTTTTGCGTTGATAAACTGCATATATATATTTGCAACCACCTCGCTTCCAATAGATGCAACGATACCTAATACAACAATGACAAAAACAAGCTCGATTAATGAAAAAGCTAACCTAAAAGAGCCTCTCATGGAATATCTCTTTTATGAAGATAATCATATTCACCGATGTTAGACCTTGTCGCAAAAAGCTTAATTGCTATATTTGAGCCTCTTAGTGTTGAAGATATCTCTATGAGTTTTACATTGGTGCTTGTGCTGTTGTTATCTTGTGCATCAATTTTACATAAAGTCTTTATACCATATTGACAATCAAAATCGATATACCTAACACCGACACTCATATCTGTTTTTAGAGTATCTGTATCAAATGAGTAGCTTGTGTTGTTATAATCATCTACATCATTAAGAGTTGAATCTGCAAAAACTAAAGATGCGCTAACTGCATCGCACTGTCTTCTGCCGTTAATTTTAACATGACCTTTTCTATAGTGCTCACTATCGCACTCTAAGCCTTGCGAACTATTCACCTCTAAAACATTTTTATACAACTCATTTTTTTCATCCCAATACATGCTCATAATCTCACTTATCTTCTTTTTTGCCACATTTACAGGATGATATTGATGAGAAAGTTCAATCCCTTTAGAGCTCTGCTCAATAATCAGCGGAACACTCAAAAGTGCGATAGAGATAACAACTATGGCAATTACAAGCTCTAAAAGCGCTATTGATTTACGCATAACTTATGACATCACGCATTAACTATAAACTTAAAAATAAAACCACACATTTACAAACAAGTACATCTTTTATCAAAATCCTTTAACAGTCATCTGCTTTAAATATCTCAAATCTCTATTTAAAATCAATAAGGCTGTCCCTACAAAATCCCAGCTACTTCAATGGCTCGTCTAACTTTT
>JALWSY010000040.1:1328-1812 GCA_027083035.1 Sulfurimonas sp.
TCTTGTGCCAACTCTTTTAATACGATCACTATCTCTTTAATCTTCTCTTTTTCATATGTTTTTCTGCTATCTAAATACAGTGGAATTCCTATAACTGCTCCTAAAATAATGTAGATAAGATTTTGGATAAAATCCAAACGCTTATCTATGTTTCTTATCTGCATTGCATTTTGTTTTATCTGCATTGCGTTTTGCTTTATCTGTTTAGATAAATCTATGCGTAAATTTTTAATCTCAGCCAATATCTGCTCGCTGTTTGCATATACCAAATTACCAAACAGAAGTAAAAAAATCAGAAATATTCTCATAATTATTGCTCCTTTTTGTATGACATAATAGCACAAATTTAATAATCGATATTCATAATCCTAATACCGCCTTTGCTATCCATATTGTCTTGCGTTTCTGTATCATCTCCGCTTGCTCCTACTTCTGCTCTTGCAGACAGTGTCTCGGTACTGCTTTCATCATCTAGCTTAACTTT
>JALWSY010000041.1 GCA_027083035.1 Sulfurimonas sp.
TAACCAGTGTGATTCATCATATCATTGTTGGAATTAAATCCATATCTATCTTAGCACCATACCAACGGTTACTTAACACCATCATCTTCATTGCCAATCGTATACGCTCATCAACAAAAGCAGGGTTTTCAATGTAAGGTTCTATCTCATCATCTAAAGAGTACCCTACTATCTTCCCCTCTTCTACCTCTACAAAATCTACAAAGTTTTTTGTTTGAGCAGATGCATTTAAACGGTCACAATACTCCACAACACTCTGCCCAAACTCATGCTCAACTATCATCCGATTAACCTTTGAGTTTGCCAAATTTTTCATGGTAAAATCAAAATGCTCCTCTTTAATATTTAAAGCAATAGCCGTAGCATTAATACTGTTCTCTTTAAGACATCGGTTAAAGTAGCGACGACAGTTTCCCGTTTGAGCGTTGAAGCCCAAAATAGTACAAAGCTCTGTATCAGGCTTTATCTCTTCTGGTCTCATATATGAGTTCTCCTTTCATTTGAGCAAAGCTCAAACAAAATTCCTCTCACTAAAGCTTCACCTATCGGTTCAGTCATTTGTCTCTCCTTGCTTTAGCTAAAGCATGAAGTTCAATTGCTTCTTCCTCTTCTATCTTACAACGCATACACATCTGCTCTCCACCTTGGTAGGTAAAGTAATTTCCACACTCATTACAACGCTTCACATCAAACGTGGCTAAGGTTCGCTGTGTCGGTTCAAAAAACTCTTTTGTCTCAAAGCCTGGTTGGAGTTGAATAGCATTTGGCTCACAAACATCATGACAGAGATGACACTTCACACAGAGCATTGCATCAAAATGAATTAATGAAAATTTATTGTCTGAACTTAACGCTCCTGTTGGACAGATTCTATAACAGATTTGACAATTTGTACAAGACTCATCTACAAACTTTTGAGAAGTAAAGTTAATGTCTTCTGTAGCAACTATTTCATAGTTTTCAGGTTTCTCAACACGTTTTAAAATAGAAAAAAGAAGTTTTCGTTTGTCAGGAATGACTTTGTTCTTAATTTTTGAGATGTCTCCTAAATTGATACCAAAAGATTTTAACTCATCGGCATCGACAGCTTCATCAAAGGCTTGTTTACTTTTGATTGCCCCTTTTAAGCTAAAGAGTGAACGTCTACTTGTTACAGAAGATGCTTGTTCAGCAACAATAGCATCTGTTTCACTTGATTTAATAAGTATCTCTTTATCCCCAAAAGTTGACAAGATAAAGTTTGCCTCTTCAATATTCTCTCTAAGCTGATTTTGCAGTTTTGGACTCTCTCCACCACACGTACAACCATCAACATCCATCACAACAGGATTCTCAGAAGCCACTGCCATTGAGATGAGATGTTCCACACTTAAAACAGAGAGACAAGAGTAGAGGTCTTTTTGACACGCTAACTCATTGCTCTCTTCTTCTAAAAACTTAAAGAAGAACTCGATGCTTGAAAAACCTGAAAGCGAAAAAGACTCTGTCGGACAGACCCCCACACATCCACCACACGTGGTACATACCGAAGGTGTAAAAGCAGGGATATTGTCAACGATTTCAATCGTATCAACAGGACAGATGTCAACACATTTGGTACATTCAGAAAATTTGGAAGTTGCACGAACACAAGTAGCAACGTCAAAAAGTAAATTCATTACTTCATCTCTTCTAGTTTTTCGTTAATGTACTCATAGTCACTCAACATAAATTCCAAGGTCAACTCAGCTCCATCATGATAAAGGGCTGTTCTTGACTCTCGTTTCATATTAATAAGGTA
>JALWSY010000042.1 GCA_027083035.1 Sulfurimonas sp.
TTTACTTCTACTCTTCGTTACACTTAATTACTCTTTCATTATTTTCATCTAAAGCAAGTCTAATAATCTCCACTTTTCCTTCAGGTCTTGACTCTACGGACTCTTTTGTTTTGGCATTAACAAAGACCACTTTCGTGTGTCCATCATAGCGCGTATGTAAAATAATCTTCGCATACAAATCATAATCTTCTAAGCGATGCAACTCCTCTTGCAGCTCATAAAGTTCACTCTCTTGAAGTGCTAATTCTGTTTGACGCTCTTGTAGAAGTTGCGCATCTTTTTTATATTTTTTGACTCGGAGTATATCCTGTTTCATTGGTGTTTTCTTTTCTTTAATGGCCTGATGCACACGCTTTTGGAAGGTCTGTATCCGTGGAAGCAGTTCTGAATGCTCTTTTAAATCATTCTCTAATTTTTCAGTAAAACTTCTTACCTCCTCTTTTTTCTGCTCTACTCTCTCTTTTACTCTATCGAGTTTTTCATGATAACTCTCAATAGAGAGCGGATCAATTATCAGAGTATTATTCTCCCCTTGAAGTGTCTTGATCTCTATACGCTCTGAAGCGATTATGGTACTATTAGAGAGAAGCTCATCTACTTTTACAACTGGAGCAATAGCCTCACCTCCAAGCATTTTTTTGATATAAATAGACTCTGATGCAGTTACCTTCCCCGTCTCTAAGATATTTATCTCTGCATTAGCCGCTTTTAAATCTCCTCTATGAAGTTGTATATTGGCACTATTTGCAACTTCAAGGCTAGAGTTTTTGTGAGTTTGTGCATCAACGGTAAGCTCCTGTGTTACTATGTTTACATTTGAACCTATAGAGCCATCTACATTGAGATTTTTTACATCTATTTTCACACCACTTCCGATAGCATCATCACTCTCGCTCTCTTCATGCTTTATATGCACAGAGACCTCTTTTTCACCCTCTCCCGTATCAATATTCCCTGTAGATTTAAAATCTGCTTTAGCAAGACTAAGAGTTTGTGATATGCTCAGATGTCCACTTTCAAAAAGAACAAAACCATTTTTATTTGCATAATACTCTATAAGAGATTCCAACTCCTTCTCATAGACACTCTCATCTATCTCTGGTCTGAGTTTTGCATTTTTTGGTTCACGAACTTTAATGTAGCGTCCACTACAAGATCGCCCATCCTGTCCCGCTTTTGGCTTATGGAACTTCATTATCAGTTCACCTTGCTCCACCCCTTCTATAAGGCTTTTATTCTTATTTTTTGCTTCATAAATCTTCTCTAATGTTGCATCAATGGGTGCTATAGGATCTATACCCAAACCAACACTAAACTTCACATCTTTTGGAAGTTTTTTGCCATAAGGCAGTATCTGTAATAGTTTTTTTAACTGTGCATCAAGCTTCTCTTCAAAAAAACCGACAAAGATATTTGCACGCAGTTTTTTATGCCAAATTATTGATTTTAACTTATGAAAAAGTTGTTTATCTTTTTGAAAAACACTCCCTTTTGCAAGTGTTACAAAAACTCGTGTTTTGAGTTTATTTGCTGAGAGAGTCAGTTGAAAAGAGTGGTCTTGATTTTCAAGTGGCATAATTTTTATGGAATACTCTTGTGCGAACTCTGTCAAGGGATTTAAGTAGTCCTCATTTGTTAAAATAGAAACATCCTCTACTTTTTCATACTCCCCACTCTTCTCTTTTTTTATAAAAGTTTCATAAGATATTAACTCAAAATCCAAATCTTTGACATCAATTTTCCTATCTTTTGAAAACTCTTTGAGTGTATTGACAATAGAGACGGAATTTCTCACAACCGGAGTAAATTGCATACGACCACCTAAATTAATCTAGTAAATAATATGTATGATATCACATTTTTTAAAACTCTACATAATTTTGTCTGTTTTAAATTATAATTTGCTATAATTTTTATTACTTTTTACCTTTAAGGCTATTACATGAAAAAAGTAGTAATTATCACTTTTCTTCTCTCTTGCATCTCTCTTATATACGCCCAAACGGAACTTGGAAGCGTGGTATTATTTCAGGGAAATATAAAAATAAAAAATAAAAACTCTATTAAAAAACAAAAAGTTACAGTTGGCTCAAAAATTTTTGCGGGAGATTTACTCATAAGTTCTCCAAAATCTTCTGCAAAAATAAATCTAATTGATGGTTCAACCCTTACTATTGATGCAAGCTCTACTATTTTGTTTCATTCTCTTGAGAAAGCAGCACAAAACTCGGGCAAAGTGTTATACAAAATAGCTAAGAGAAACGCTAAACACGCACTTAAGATAAAAACACCTTTTGCGATTATCGGAATTAAGGGAACAACATTTATCGTAGATAGCACAAAAAGTGCTTCTGTATTACTCAAAGAGGGACGTCTTTCCATTGAGAGCATAAAAAAGGAGTTTCAACTCTATAGAAAAAAAGTAGCAACTGAGTTTGAAGCTTTTAAAGCTGCAGATGTGAAAAAGATACAACAAGAAAAAGATGCTTTTGAAGCTTACAAAAGAAGAGAAAATGGAAACTATGAGAAAGTAAAAGTCGTAAAGGAGTTTGAACTTACAGCAGGAAACCGAATCTCTTTTTCAAAAAATAGTGTAAAAGAGGATTTGCTTCAAGATGATGCAGAGTTTCAATATTTTGAAACGCTTGAAAAAGCGATGCAGTAAACATACGGATGAAAAACTTATCTCCCTATCTCCTTATCACTATTGTTGTAATGGTGATAATTTTCTCTTTACAACACTACAAACTAGAGCCATTCGAGAGTTTTTCACTTCGATTTAACGATATAAACTTCAAACTTCAAAAGAAAAAAATCAATCAAGATGTTGTTTTTGTAGCGGTCGATGAAAAGAGTGTCAATAGGTTTGGTAGATGGCCTTGGAGCAGAGAGATTATAGCAAAAGGAATTGATAATCTCAAAGAAGCAGATATGGTTCTCTTCGATATGATTTTCTCAGAACCAACAGATGCAAAGAGCGATATGCTTCTTGCAAACTCCATTGCAACATTACAAAATAGCGTCTGTGGATTCTTTCTGCGCCATAAATCTACACAAAAGTATCAAGAGCCTCTTATAGACATCTTAGATGATTCTTCTCTAGATGGACTCCAAACAGAGATAGCAGAGTATAAAACACCATCTTTTATAGTCGCTCCCTATGCAGAGTTAAATATCCTCCCAATCATGCAGAGTTGTACTCTTTTTGGTAGTTTTTCAACGCTTGCAGAAAATGATAAACTTCTTCGTTCTTATCCTATAGCTTTTTATTTTAAAGATAGACTTTTTCCCTCACTTGGCATACAAGCATTACGATTAAAATTTGATAGTGATATCCGGAGAGAAAACGAGAAAAGAGTATCTTTAAACAAAACAGATATAGATATTGATGCAAAGGGATTTGTTCAGTTGAACTTTTACGATAAAGAGCAGTATAAAATTATCTCTTTTCTTGATGTGTTTGAAAATAAAATAAAACCAGAATACTTTAAAGGAAAAATTGTCATTTTTGGTATTACTGAGGTTGGTGCAGGAGATGTGGTTAGCACACCCGTAGGGATGATGTATGGTCCACTTATTCACTACACTTTTCTCTCCAACTTTTTAGAGCATCAGCTTATTAATAACAAAGAAAGTTTTACCCATCTGCTTATGTTGCTTATGATTTTACTGCCACTTATCCTTATAGCTTTTGTACAAAATATTTTGACACGCTCTCTTGTAAACATAGGTGTATATCTCGGAATTTTTGTAGTAGTAAAACTGCTTTTTGTGACACAAATGTTCTACATTGATCTCTTCTATCCACTTCTTGGACTTTTGTTAAGTGCCTTAAGTCTTGAAGTTTTTGCATTTAATCGACACGAACAAAACACCCAATTTATAAAAAATGCTTTTTCTGCCTACCTCTCTGCTGACCTACTTGAACAACTATTACAAAAACCTGAAGAACTTACGCTTGGTGGAGAGGATAGAGAGCTTACTATTCTCTTTAGTGATATTCGTGGTTTTACTTCTATCTCTGAAGCTATGGATGCCCATAATCTTGTCAAACTACTCAATGACTACTTCACTCCTATGACAGAGGCTGTGTTAACACACAAAGGTATGCTCGATAAGTATATAGGTGATGCGGTAATGGCATTTTTCAATGCTCCTGTTTCTGTAAAAGAGCATCCTAAAGAGGCGTGTCTTGCCGCACTTACCATGATTGAAAAACTGGATAAACTCAATAAACAACTTGCTAAAGATCCAAAAATACCAAAAAACATCCTCCCTCTAAAGATAGGCATAGGCATCAATACCGCAAAGGTAGTTGTGGGAAATATCGGTTCACAAAATAGATTTAACTACACAGTTATGGGAGATGGTGTAAATATCAGTTCAAGAGTAGAGGGAATTACAAAAGAGTACGGCGTCTCTATTTTGATTACAGAGTCAACGTACGAGGCACTCGATGCAACTTTTATATGTAGAGAGATAGAGCCTGTTGTACTCAAGGGGAAAGAACGGGCTATCACTCTCTACGAACTTATGCCACAAACACAGAATGCCAAAAAGATAAAAGAGCAGTATGACAAAGCACTTGTTAACTACAAAAAAGGAGAACTGAAACAAGCAGAAATGCTTTTTCATGCAATCCTCAAACAGGATAATGATGCAGTATCACATTACTTTTTAGAAAAAATAAAAAGAGGCGAACCGTGGAGTATTCACATCATGCAGACGAAGTAGTTATTAACTCTTTGCCGATTTCCGGTTCATCAATATAAAACCCTTGAGAGTAGTCAATTCCAAGTTCTTTTACTTTGTTCATCACAACACTCGAATGCACATACTCAGCAATCGTTTTCATACCAAGTTTTTTTGCAAAATTTACAATAGTTTCCACCACTAAAAGTGCCGATTTATCAACATCAATATTCTCTATCAAAGAGCCATCTATCTTGATATAATCTGCCTTTATTTGAATGAGATAGGAGAAGTTTGAGTAACCGCTGCCAAAATCATCTATGGCTATCTTTGCACCATATCGCTTAACCTCTTTGATAAAATCTTCTACTTTGTTAAAGTCCTCTATCGATTCAGACTCTAAAATCTCTAAAGTTACCCGCGAGGCAGCAGAAGAAGTTTTAAGCTTTTCTAAGATAAAATGGAAAATTTCACTATGTATAATGTCTTCTATAGAGAGATTTATACTAAATTCTAACTCGTTGGCTTCAAAGATTGCAAAAGATTTATTTATCATCTGCATCGTTACTTGGTTATAGACTTTTATCTTTTTTGCAATAGGAATAAAAAGTGTAGGAGATAACACTCTGCCATTCGCATCTAATAATCTCGCAAGAGATTCATACTTTACAATTTTTCCACTCCTGTTATCTACTATGGCCTGAAAATAGGGAGTAACTCTCTCATTATCCACTCCCTCTCTGACTATCTGTGAAAGTTCCAAGTTGCGTTCATAATCATTTTCAAAATTCATTCTATCTTCATAAATCCAAAAAGGAAGTCCCGTTGTTCTAGCATAGTCAAGTGCCATAGAAACTTTTGAAAATATGTTGTCATGATTAGAACTTGCCGTTGATGCAAGGGTAAAATCTACAAAAATTTTATTTTCTTGATAGAGTACGTAAAATGATTTTATTGCGTCATAGAGTTCTTTAAGATAGCTTTTAAGATCATAAAAACCAAGAGGATTGTTTAAGGAAAATGCGAACTCAACGCCTGAGAGTTTATAAAGTTTATGCTCTTTGAGTCTCTTCTTAAGATAGTTTGCTATCTCTTCTATCACAAAATCACCTATTACAAAACCATAAAAACTATTGATAGTTACGAAATTATCAACTTTAATAAGAACCAATCCGGAAGTACCATCACTATCTTGCAAATCTTTACGTAATTTATATACATTTGGAAGATTTGTCAAATGGTCTGTAAAGTACCTACTCAGTAAATCTTTACGACAACGCAGCAACTTCTCTTCATTTGTACTGTTCTTAAGATGTAACAGATGAATAATAGAGTTATGAATGTCTAACTCCGTATCTGTTTGGTGAAGTGTATAGACATTTAGCTGTGTAGAGTTTTTATCATCATGCTTTATATAGACTATCTCTATATTTTCAAACTTTTTTTCTAACTCTCGTCGTAGTGTTTGTACAAGAACAGTATTGTGAATATAGGATAGTATATGGACAACTAACTGCGTTGCCTCTAGTTTTGTAACTTCAAAGACAACAAATCCGACATCACTCGATGATGCAAGAGTAAAGCTATGAATTTCTAAATTTTTTTCACTATCTTTCATTGTAAATCCTCTGCCATTCATTATAAGTTCTTTCCCCTTAAAGAAACATAAGCATTTTTTAACGAGATTTTGACTATACTCACGATAAATCAGACAGATGGTGGTAGAGTTGAAGTCATATCAGAACCTTGTTTTATTACAAAATTTATATAGACTAAGAGCTATTGGTTTTGAGTATATTGATCACTTTAATATCAATGAGAAAACGGTCATAGAAAAACCAAATAATCTTGAAGAACTCTCTGCAAACATTCTTTCTTGTCATCTTTGTGATTTAAGCAAGTCACGTACACAGAGTATGGTTGGTTTTGGAAATGAAAAGAGTGATTTGATGGTAGTAGATTATAGTGTGTCGCAAACACAGGACACAACCAATAACTACTACAGCGGACGCTCCGGTGAAACACTTAAAAACATGATAGAAAAAGTCTTGCATTACAGTATTAATGATGTCTATATCACTCACTGTGTTAAGTGTAAACCTCTTAACTCAAATACCCCCTCTCCCTCTGAATACAACTCCTGTAAAAACTACCTTTTTTCCCAGATAGATTTTATAAAACCTAAAGTAATTATCGCTTTAGGAGAAGAGGTTTATGGACACATTACAGGAGATAAAGGGAGTAATTTTGATGATATCAGGGGTCATGTGATAGATTTTAAAGGAAGTAAACTTATCCCTATTTATCACCAGAGTTATATACTTAGAAACCCTGCATCAAAAAAAATAACCCTCCATGATTTAAACACAATAAAGAGTTTTTTATGAAAAAAATATTTATCCTACTTCTTCCAGCTTTTCTTTTGGCACAGAGTTTTATGCTCTCAAATATTCCTCTTCCAAAAACATACATAGAAGATCTTGACCCTTATCAATGTGATGAAATTTGTATGCAGGATTATCTTGATAATGGAAAAATTTTCTCCTTTTTAGCACATGCTTACAAAAAATTAGAAAACAATACACAAAACGAAGCAAGAGTTATGCTTATTTCTATTT
>JALWSY010000043.1 GCA_027083035.1 Sulfurimonas sp.
CAAATACAAATTACCAAATGAGTGGATACAATAAAGCTATTTGCCACATTTCTCACACTACAGCAGGGTGGCAGATTATACTCTGTTGTGGTTTATGTGTGTGCTTTTTTGGTACATTATTATTTTCAGGAACTAATACAAATTTTACTATTCCATTCGTACCTTCCATATCAATTCTTCCCCATGCACCAATTAAGTTAGTACCAATTGGAGTAAAAATTATATCATTATTTTTTATATGTAAAATTCTTTTTTCAATTTGATAACTTCCTATATAATCTTCATTGATTGAATGGTTTTCTTTTTTTACAGTAATCTTATTCTGATAAGGAGCTAAAAAAGCATCCATCTGTTTATAGAATTCATTTACTTTGTCAATAAAAAATTCTTTTTTCGTATCCCAATCGATTTTGACTAGCTCTGAATCTTCTTTATTTAAAAATTCTTCAAATTTATTTTTTCCCATTCTTTCTCCTTTTAATGTCGTGTTATTATTTATTCAACAAACATTTTACACGAATCAACTCTAAAAAGCAATATTAACAAAGAAAGTGAAAAAGTGGTACTTCAGGTTTTAACAAACAACAAGCCTAGATGCCTCTTGTCTCAAGTCCTTTGGTTAAAAAGTCATTAATCTCTCTTTTATACTCCTTGTTCTTCTCCTCTAAGTCCCTATCAAAGTTGATGATGAGATCTTTTGAGGTGTTTGGATGGTGACAAATTCTTAGAATTATCTCTCCATAAATATTAAAATCGGGATGCGCCCTTACTCCAAGTTTAGGGTGTATCTTCCCATGATACTTAATGATTTTATCGAGAGCCTCTTTTAACTCTTTTGTGCTTGATTTTTTATCTTTTATCACTTTTACTAGAGTATCCAAAGACTCAAAGGCATTTCCCTTTTTTTGAGGTTTCACACTCTTTTTGGCATCAACAGATTTCTTTTTTTTCTTGCTACTCCCTTTTAAAAGTAAAAAGAGTAAAATACCAAGAACAACAATAAGCCCTAAAAAGGATTTTATTAAAAGAACTATATCCATTGTGCTATTCACTACTCCATGGTACTCGCGCATATCTATTTAGGTCATACAACCCAGCATTAATAGGGTCTCTTCTTTGAAACTCCTCATTAAACCAATCAAAAACTTTCCAAAACTCTGGGTCACTACGACTGATAAAGTACTTTTTGAGTCTCTTAATCTCTGCATTAGTGCCACTCATATTTTTCATCAGATTCATAAAATCAGGTAAATCCTTGAAATCAACTACAACAAAAGCATTTGGGTACGAACCTACGCTAAAATCGACAATATCCATAGTATCTTTACTTGCATCAAGAACATTTGCTCCATTAAAAAGAGAGTTGACATTATCATGCCATCTGTTAATAACAAGGTTTTTCACAATAGGTGCTGCATTAGGGATATTTACTTTTAAAAATATATTGTTCGCACCGCTATCTGTCATAAAAGTGATAAACCCACTCCCCGGAAGTGTGATACTCCTCGCACCTTCTATGAAGTCTGCTTCACTCTTAAAATGCTTTGGCATCTTTGGCAGCGGTGCATCGACATCTTTGTAGTTGATTGGATCAAAGTGAATATTTGTAGATTTTAGCAGATGCTCATTTACCACCATCTTAATAAACTCACTCTTTGGATTATTACTCTTGTATTCTATATCTACACCACCCTTCTCAAAGTCAAAAGCGCCTTTATGATTTTGGACACTTGAGTCTCCAATGTACCAACTTCGAAAAATCTCTCCTCGCTTCTCTTGTGGCATATACTGCAGAAAATTCACCTCCCCCTCTGCACGTAAAAAGTCTGTATAGCGTCGTATGTTTGTCTGATGCGATATATTGCCAAAGACATCATACCCCGCTACAAGAGTGTAGTAGATTCGCTCAAACTCAGAGTAATCAATCACCCACATAGTACGCGTCTCTTCCCCAATAGCACCCTTATGTGTTGATGCACTATCAAAGTGGCGATATATCGTCACAAAGGGTGCATCACTACTCCTCTCTCCCCTCCAGATAGAGTCCATAGGCATCCCCTTTGGAAACTCTTTTTGAGTGAGTGCAATCTTCGCTTTCATATAGGCTAAATCCTTCTCTCTGTAGGCATCACTAAAGGTCTCTAAAAGTCTCTGTTCTGTACTCTCTATAGGTAAAGAGAGGTTATCATACTGCGCTTTTAAAAACTCAGGGTGTCGTACTGAGATATCATACTCAGGATCTTTAAACACCATCCATGTATGGTCATGAATCACATTAAGTGCCATCTGTCCACGACAAACCGGTCCACGGATAAAGGTCATGATTATATAGTGTGCATTGTCGAGTAAAAACTGATATCTTGAGCGAACAGGTATCTGCTCAAAAGCCCTAAATGGATTTGCACTCACCTTTACACTATACCCTATAAGATGTGGCTCTTCACTCCATTTAGGTTCTATAAAAAGCTCTTTAAATCGCTCTAATACTGCATCATCAAACTTAAAAGTGATATGCGTTTTATGCACAATTGTTGAGTGAATCTTTACAAATCTATAATAAAAAATCTCAACTCGTGGATTATCAAAAGGGCGCGTTGTTGGGATAACCTGCGGCTTTACACCACTTGGAGTATAGGAGCGTATCAACTCATAAAACTCTCCCTTTGCAGATGGAAAGTAGATGTGTGCCAAGTAGAGATGCTCATAGAGATACCTCGCACTCACCCTATGCTTTGCGTCCTCTTGATTGAAAAAGGCTTCCCACTTTGCTATCTCTTTTGCTGCGGCTGCAGAGGGAGTCTCTAGAGATTGCTGCTCCTCTTTTGTTGGTCCCTTTGCACCCTGCTGCAACCATTGTGCGAGTGTTGTGTATTCACTCTCTTTAAGCGCTGGAAATCCATAGGGCATCCCATGGTTTGGTTTTTTCTCAAGATACTCACCAAGCTCCTCTTTATCTCTAGGGCAGATAAGTGCATCCTTCTCAGGAGCATACTCTCCTATGATTTGGGGATGCTCTTTTTTATCATGGAGTAGATGCATCATTATAGAGTCGTTGTGTGTCGTGTTGGAGTCACTACTCTGTGTGAGAGAGAAAAAACCCTGCTCATGCCACTCCTCGCTGTTTCTCGCATCGATAAAAAGACGAGTCGGTTTTGCTGCTTTTAAACGTAGGGCATCATAAACCAAAAGTTTACTGCCACCTCTATCTACCCCCTCAAAAGAGCTCAGTTTTGCCTGACATGGTGAGTTATAACAGGAGTGGCAGGTTACACACCGTTTGTCTAAAATGGGTTTTACCTCTTTGAGATACTCTATCTTATGATTTGCCGCTTCTACAGCAACCGGCTTTGGGATAGGTGTGCTACACCCTTCAAAGAGTATAACAAACACTATCAGACTAACAAGATAGTACACCACACCCCTTTGCCTACTCATAGACTACACCCATTTGTGATCCTTTTTTCTCTTTAGTTTCATACCCTTTTGCTTTGCCCCAAAAGGAGATAATCTTCTGCATCAGTTTTGCCGCTACTATCTGTGAGACATTAGATGCCTCTGGCACTAACTCGACAATATCAACACCCTTTAGCTCTATCTTTGCATTAAAAATCAGCACTTCGAGTATATCCACCGCAAAGTGCCAATCAATCCCACCGGGTTGTGGTGTTCCTACTCCGGGAACTAGTGCTGGATCAAAAACATCCATATCTATACTCAAATAAACATCTCCCTCTAATGATGCGAGCGTCTCTAAGAGTCTCTCCCTCTCACTCTCCTTTCGCAGTTCTCTATCAGCATAAAACTCTATCATGCCATCCTCTTGCACCCGCTTTGCCTCACTCTCAAAAAGAGAACGCACACCAACCATCAGCAACTTATGCCCCTGAGCAAGAAGATGGTGCGCAGGAGTAGCATGACTTGTTTGTGAACCCTGATAGGACTCCCTCAAATCAGCGTGTGCATCTAAAAAGAGAATAGTGCTTCTCTTTTTTAAAAGCGAAGCTGTTATCTCAGGAGTGATAGAGTGTTCCCCTCCCAAAGAGATAAGAAGTTTGTTCTTTAGTGGTAAAGTTGCCACAAAGGGAGCTATCTGCGCATACTGCTCTATCTCCTCACAGACAGATACCTGCAGATACTGCATGGGTGACCATGCACCATCCTCTTCATAATACTCTAACTGCTCACTCGCTTGGAGTATGGATGCGGGAGCCTCTTTTGTTCCCTCTTTAGCGCAGACACTCTCCTCATAAGCGATAGGTAGGATTACTATATCTGCATCACTAGGTGCGGCATTAGGTAAGAACTGATAGTGCAAAACTAGATACCTATATTTTTTTGAATCTGTTTTGGCAGAGAAAAGGCACAAGAGAGTGCATCAGCGCCTATGGCTTCAAGTTCCAAACCACGCGATCTAAAGCGCTCTTTGATATCTCCATCTATCACACTTAAATCCTCTGATGCGATGACATAGCCCCAGAGATGATAAAAAGAGGGGACTATCATCCCATAACTTCGTACATCACCAAAAACTCTCTGCATAGTCTCTCTGATGCGGATATGATTTGCAGACTCCTGCGTATCAAGCGCACCCCCTTGCGTTGCGATAATCGCTCCCTCATTAAGGAGTGGCTTGAGTGTTTGGTATAGATTCTCCCCATATAAAAAAGCGGCTGGAGAGTCCCAATCATCTACATCTATCAAATCCCCGATGACAATATCAAACTTCTCACTACACTCTTTGAGATAGACATTTATATCCATATAGAGCAACTCTAATCGTGCATCACTAAATGCCTCGGCACCCCAAGAGGGAATATGCTCTCTGCATAACTGCACAAACTCTGCATCAATGTCAACCATCACAACTTTCTCTACACTCTTATGACGCAACACCTCACGCGCAGTAGCCCCCTCGCCGCCGCCCATAATCAGTACAGTTTTTGGATTTTTATGTGCAAGCATTGCAGGATGTACTAATGCCTCATGGTAAATCCCCTCATCAGACTCACAAGACTGTATGTCTCCATCTAAAGCGATACAGACACCATGCACTTTAGAGTTAAAAAAGAGATACTCCTGAAAGGCTGTTTTTCCTTTCGCTATAATGCTCTCTACCTCTCTCTCAACACTATCTGATGCATTTGCTCTTTGTCTATAGTTTATCATTTTATTTTTCCTCTCTTTTATCGTTTTTCATACGCCTCTATCACCTCAAAGATTGCTTTACTTAACTGCTCTAACTCCTCTTTGGGAATAACAAAAGGGGGCATGATATAGACAAGGTTTAAAAATGGTCGCACCCACACCCCGCGCTCTATAAACTCTGGCGTCATCCACGCCAAATCAACCGCTCTATGCAGCTCAACTACCCCTATAGCACCTAAGATGCGCACCTCTTTGACTATCTCTAAGGCATTACATCTACCTAGCTCAACTTGCAGTATCTCTTCTATACCCTCCACTCTCTTTTGCCAAGGAGAGTTAAGCAACAACTCTAAAGAGGCATTTGCCACGGCACAGGCAAGAGGGTTTGCCATAAAGGTAGGTCCATGCATCAAGACATTGCCATTTGCCTCAACACCTGCCATCACCGCTTTGGTTGTCAGCGTTGCTGCGAGTGACATATAGCCACCTGTAAGGGCTTTTCCTACACACAAAATATCAGGTGCGATTCCTGCATACTCATAGGCAAAAAGTCTTCCCGTACGACCAAAACCAGTCGCTACCTCATCTAAGATAAGCAGCACATTATATGCATCACAAAGCTCTCTGACTCTTTTTAAAAAGTGAGGGGAGTAGATACGCATACCTCCCGCCCCCTGTACTATCGGCTCAACTATTACCGCTGCTATCTCTTTGTGATGTGCTTCTAGTTTTGCCTTAAAATCCTCTATATACTCCTCACTCCAAGAAGCTTCAAAAGCACACTCAGGTGCATCAGCGAATATATTTTTATGCAAAATCCCCTCAAAGGCAGAGTGCATTCCTGTCACAGGATCACAGACACTCATCGCGCCAAAGGTATCTCCATGATACCCCTTCGAGAAAGCCAAAATCTTTGTTTTTTCCCTGTTTCCCTGAGAACTCCAAAACTGAAATGCCATCTTCAGCGCCACTTCCACACTCACACTTCCGCTATCACTAAAGAAGAGATACTCTAAACTCTTATCTGTTATGGCTAGAAGTCTCTGTGCAAGTTTTATAGCACTCTCATGGGTGAGTCCTCCAAACATCACATGACTCATCTTTGCAAGTTGCGTAGTTGCTGCATCATTTAACTCAGCTACATTGTATCCATGGATTACCGACCACCAAGAACTCATTCCATCTATCACTCTTCTGCCATCCTCAAGCTCCAGATATACTCCCGTTGCACTCTTTACAAACTGCATCTCGGCTGTTGGATTTGCAGGAGCGTAAGGGTGTAGTATATGCTCTTTGTCAAATGCTTTTAGCTCTCTCATAGCGTTCTCCAACCATTAAAGATACTGAGCATTTCAGCATTGAGATTCTCCATATACGCACCCTTTTGTGCATCACTGAGCAGAGTGTTTGGTGCGAAGTAGGCATCTGTGTGCATATCTGTTCTAAGCATCTTCAACTGCCAAATGTTATCGTTATTTAAGATTAAATCTTTACATCGATAACTCTTTAAAATCTCTGCATCAATATACTCCGAGATAGAGTTGAGTGGATGATCCATATAGACATGCTCCCCTTTTTTATTTCTCGTAAAGCCACGCACGACATAATCTATGGTCACTATATCTGTATCAAAAAAGTCAAAAATTGCGTTTAGGGAGTTTAGCGGGGTAATCTCTCCGCAAGTTGAGAGTTCAATATCGACACGAAAGCTTAAGATACCATTTTCATTCTCAAAGTCAGGGTAGGTGTGTGCGGTAATATGTGACTTATCAAGATGCATATCTACGCCAGAGCCTTTTATATCGCCTAAAAGTATCATAGAACTCGCCCCATAAGGCTCATAATCCTGTAAGGAGACACTCAGTATCTCTGCCTCAATGATATGCACTATTTTTTTAAGCAACTCGCTGATACGCTCTGCGGAGTAGTTTGTGTTGATATAATCAACATAAGAGAGCCTCTCCTCCTCATTCACAGCGATAACAAAATCATAAAAACTAAAACTGAGTGCTTTTTTTAAGTTGTTAAAACCAGAAAGTTGCATTCCCCTATCCCTCTTTTTATTATGAGAATAATTATACATTGAGTTTGCTTTAATGATGTTGTTTTAAATTTTATATGGCAATTTGTCATTAAATTAAAGAGTAATCAAAAAATGATGATAAACTAAAAAATCAGTTGGCGGTTATGAGTGTAAAAGCATTGCGAGGAGGAAGGTGGGACAGGGTCAGCCTTTAAAAAGGAGTAACAATGCGACTTCCACTCGTAATTGTTATAGTCCTAATTCTGCTCGAATTACGGCTATATTAAAAGCTTATGAGGAGTTCGCGCTCCTCATCTGTCCCAACTGATCCGTATTATACCATAAATCTCCGCTCTCTTTATAATCAACTCTGCATAATTTTTCATAGTAAGCGTCTCTGCCATCTTTCCCTTTTGGTTAAAAACTTTTTTATGGCTTCTCACTATCTCTAGTGCTGCATCATACTCCTCTTGGCTTACCCGGTAGAGTTCGTTGAGTGGTGCTATCTGCTCTGGGTGGATGATGGTTTTAGAAAAAAGCCCCTCATGCAAATCTCGTTTGACATCTTTTCTAAAACCCTCTGCGTCTTCAAAACAGGGATATACCCCACCACTCACACCAAACCCTGCACTCTTAAAAGTAGCGATGAAGTTCCCCACAACAGATGCCGTTGCTGTAAAATCAAAGATAGACTCTCTACAACTGCGTCGCATGGAGAGTTGTCTGAGCATATCTTCAAGACCAAAACGCACCAATAACACTTTGTGTTTGTTAGGCACTAACTGCTCTTTGAGTTTGTGCAGTTTTTCATGAGAGAAAAGCTCTGCACCCTCTATGCTTGGCATAATGTAAAACTCCCTATTTTCAAGGAGAGTGAGATACTTTTGTGCATTTGAGAGTGAAAACTTTGCAAGAACAAATCCATCTAAGCACTCTATAACATCACACCCTAACAACTCCTCTAAGTGAGTGCTGTTTTTTGCTCTTATAAAAAGAAAAGGGGAGTTTTGAGTTGTTTTTTGCAATGCATTCTCTAAAGAAAGCATTGCATCTTCAAAGGCTGCATCCTCTAGTCCATCCTCAAAGTCTATCACTACACTTTTGAGTTCTGGATACTTCACACCTGAAATGATAGCTACCAAGTTTTTATGGGATGCAGGAACGAAGAGTGTACCGCCTAAGGCTGTGTAGTGTATCTCTCGTTTCACTACTCTCGCCTATCTACACGAAACCATCCCGCGATGGAGTAGCGCTCTTTTTTGGCTAGAAGCACTTCATGAGGAAACTTGTCACTTAAAAAAACAACTAGCGTCCCCATTTTTGGAAGCACCTTTTGCACCAGATTATCTTCTGCATCATAGATACAAAGCGAACCCCCATCTGCCTCACTCCACGCCTCATTAAGGTAGAGTACAGTCGTGAGGACTCTATTTTTACTCCCACGAAACGCATCAAGATGCTTCTCGTAAAAATCACCTGCCTCATAGAGTGCAAAATGCGCTTCATAGTAACTAAGACCCATATAGAGTGTGCGATTTACAGCTTCTCGAAGTCCATTGGCAAAAGAGAGGTAGTTACTCTGCACACCCCCATCCTCCTCTAGCCAAAGCGTTTTATCACTCCGTCTTGTTTTATCTACTCTCAAGGCAGCACTACTAGAGATACCAGCACTCTTGTATCTTGTAGCACTCTTTGCATAAGAGACAAGTTCCTCTAATAAAGCGATATCAAGAGCATTTTCTATAACAACATACCCCTGCTTGGCAACTGCATCTATTACCTCATTATATAACTTTTCATTCATATCTTATTGTAACACAAACCGCCACTTAAGCCAAAATATTTTCACTTTTAGTTATACTTTAGACAATAAACTTTTCTGTTTGGAATTTTCATGAAAAAAATCATAAAAGAGAGTAAAGAGTATTTTGGATATCTCTACTCCATACCTGTACCCATCATCGTAGCAAGAGCAAAAGATGGGATTATTTTATTTGCAAATAAGAAGTCAGAACTATTGTGGGGCTACAAAAAAGAGGAGTTTTTGGGAAAACGACAAACATTTTTACATCCTCAATATTGGAATGATAAAAATAGAGAAACTTTTTCAAATGATATAAAAATGCTCAGATCTGGAGAGAGTGTCACGCATGTAAAAAATGCAATCCTACGCTCCGATGGAGCAGAGATATCTGTTGAGATTACCGCTTCTATGATTGAGATAGAGGGGGAGGAGGCGCTTATTGGTGTTTTTACTTCTGTACAGGAGCGAGATGAAGCCTATGCACTTTTAGAGGAGAAGGAGCGTGAAATCAGTCTGATTTTTGAGAACTCTGCAGTCGGACTTGTCTATCTTAAAAATGGTCGTTTCATAGAAAGGGTCAATCAACACCTTGTAGATATGCTTGGATTTGATAGTGCAGAGGATATGAAGGGGCGTTCAGTAGAGGATGTACACCTCTCCCATGAGCATTTCATCTCCTTTGGAGAGCGCTATTTTAAGGCACTTGCTAACAAAGAGGCTCTACACATAGAGTACCAACTCCGCAAAAAAAATGGTGAACCTATCTGGGTAAGTCTGAGTGGTAAAGCGGTTGATACCAATACTCCTGCTGATTTAATGAAGGGGGTTATCTGGATTGTTGATGATATTACTGATTTTAAAGCACTCCAAGAGAAGTTAGAGATAGAGAACAAAAATCTGCAAAACCTTTTGACAAATATCAATGCTATAAATTGTGAGTATGATATAAAAAGGGATACATTTACCTATGTCTCTGCAAACACCACAGAGATTTTAGGCTACGCTCCAGAGGAGTGGAGTAATCTAGCTTCATGGCAGCGTATGATTTACGAAGAGGATAGAGAAGAGGCGGTACGATACTGTGCTGATAAGACGAACAGAGCAAAGAACCACAGCCTTGAGTACCGTATGGTAAAAAAAGATGGTACGATTATATGGGTTTTAGACATTGTAACGGTTGAACAAGATAGAGATGGAAACCCTGCTGCGCTCTATGGCTTTCTTTTAGATGTAACAGAACAAAAACATCTCTATTTACAACTTCAAAACTCTCAAAAGCAGCTTCAAAATATCATTGATAGTGTACATGACCCCATCATGGTCATTGAAGAAGATTATACCATTAAGGTTATGAATCATGTTATAAAACAGGAGGTAAAAAGCCTTGGCTTGGAGGAGAAAGAGGTTAAATGCTATGAAATCTTTCATAATCGTTCCACTCCATGTGATGGCAATGATCACCCCTGTCCCCTGCAAGATGTAATGCAAAAAAAAGAGATGGTAAAAGTAGTTCATGACCATAAAAATCATAAAGGAGAGAACCACTTTGTTGAGATTGTCGCAACACCCTACTTAAATGAGAGGGGAGAGTGCATAGGTATCATAGAGGCAACCCGAGATATTACAGAATATCTCGAACTTGTCTCACACCTCAAAGAGAAGAGTAGTCTCCTTGAGTTTCAGGCACAGCACGATGCACTCACAGGACTTGCTAACCGTACTCTTTTTGCAGATCGAGTCAACCAAGCCATAAAAAAGAGTAAACGCTCCGGTAAAAAATTTGCCATTATGTTTATTGATTTGGATCACTTTAAAGAGATAAATGACTCCCTTGGCCATGCCATTGGCGATGCGGTTCTCATAGAGGCGAGTAAGAGAATTACCTCAGTTATCAGAGAGGAGGATACCCTTGCAAGACTTGGAGGGGATGAGTTTAGTATCCTCATCAATGATATTTCAAATGTTCAAGATTTACTGCCCGTTGCTCAAAAAATCATTACACAATTTCATAAAGAACTCCTAATAGAAGGACATCGACTCTATGCCTCATGTAGTATTGGGATAAGCATATATCCAGATGATGGGGAGACAAAAAGCGATTTACTCAAAAATGCAGACAATGCTATGTATAAGGCTAAAAGTGAGGGAAGAGATAATTTTCAATTTTACAAACAGGAGATGACAGAGTTAGTCTTTGAGAGAGTTATGCTTGAGTCAGCCATGAGGGAGGCCTTAGAAAAAAAACAGTTTATTCTCTACTATCAACCCCAATATGATGCATTAGAAAATAAAATCATCGGTATGGAAGCTCTAATCCGTTGGGAACACCCTACCCTTGGTACGATTTCCCCAGCAAAGTTCATCCCTATCGCAGAGGGAACTTCACTTATCATAGAGATAGACAACTGGGTTATGCAGGAGGGGATAAGACAATTTTCACAATGGTATGCAGAGGGGCTTACTCCGGGTGTTCTTTCCTTAAACCTTGCAATCAAACAGTTAGAATCAGCAGGATTTCTCACACGCTTGCATGAAACACTTGAACAATACAACTTCAATCCAAAGTTATTAAAGTTGGAGATACTCGAGAGAGATATGATGCGTAATCCAAAAGAAAATATTCGAAAACTCGAACGCCTAAAAGAGCTTGGCATAGGATTCGCACTTGATGATTTTGGAACAGGTCAATCCTCTCTGACCTATCTTAAAAAGTTTCCAATAACACAGTTAAAAATTGATCAATCTTTTGTGAGACATCTTTTTATAGATGATGTAAGTGAAGTAACTATCCGTGCTATCATAGCACTCTCTGAAGCACTCAAAATCGATGTTATAGCAGAGGGTGTAGAGACGCAAGAACAACTCGATTTTTTAGTCGCACACAACTGCAAAAACATCCAAGGCTTTTACTTCAGTCGAGCTATAAGCGCAGAGGAGATGAAAGAAAAACTCAAAATGTAACAAACAGTTACCAATAAAATGATAAAATATTTGTGATAAAATAACTTTTCATATAACCAAAAAGGAGAGAAGATGCCCTTTATACAGACGATTTTAGGTGATCATGCGATAGAGACAAGTGATGATTCAAACCATGAAAATGGAGAAGTTACAAAAAGAGTTCCTGTGATGGAAGAGAGTACATTTAACAACTCCCATAAACTCAATCAAACTGCAAAAACACTACTCACTTCAACAAGTGAAGGTCTTAGTGGCATAGAAGAGCTTAAAGTGACGATGGAGAGCATCGCTGCTGCAGCTGAACAGAGTGCTGGAGCCTCAGAGGAGAGTTTAGGGGCTGTAAATGCCATCAAAAGTAACTCAACGACTATTTTAAAGCTGAGTACACACTCCGTAGAGAGTATAAAAAAACTTGAGAACTCTATCCTTTTAGCCTCTCAAAAGATTAATGAATCTTCTGAAAATATGCTGCGTATCGCAACATCAGCCGAACACGTAGCCAATGTTGGAGAACGCCTTCACAAAGCGGGTGAGGAGGTTTCTCAAACAGTTAACCTTATCACAAAACTTGCAAAAAGGACATCTCTTTTAGCACTTAATGCTGCCATCGAAGCAAGTCGTGCAGAGGAGAGAGGACGAGGTTTTTCTGTAATCGCCAAAGAGATTCGTGCGCTCTCTGCAAAGTCTAACAACTACGCACAAGAGATTACAACAGGTGTCTTAGGGTTGCAAAAAAGCGTCAATCATATTCAAGAGACCATCATCACTACCAAAGACTCTATAGAAGACTCCTCAAAAACAGCACGACACAATGCAGATGCGATGAGGGAGCTTATAGAGACTCTTCTCTCCATTGTTAGTGATGTCAACAACTCTCTTGAAGAGTTTAAAGAGCTTGATGATGACATCATTAAGATGCAACTCTCCTCTGAGACTATTGCAAGTGCAGCAGAAGAGACAGCTGGTGCAGTAAGTGAAGTAACACAAACCACATCTATGCAAGCAACTGCTTTTAACCAATCAAACTCTGCGGCAAAGATGCTCGAATCAATGGCGAAAAAACTAGAACAAGGTAATGCTGATGCCTCTATCATCAATGATATAGCATCTGCCGCTGAAGAGTTAAGTTCTGCGATAGAGGAGATAGAAAATTCAATGTCCCAAAGTATGATAGCTCTCTCCCAAATAGAAGAGGCTGCACATATCTCCAAAGATGATGCGAAAAAAAATGTAAACTTTACGCTCAAAGCAAACAGTATCGCTACTAAAGTAAAAGAGAGTATCGTACATATCCACAAAAGTCTCAAAGATATCAATGACAACTTTGCAACAAGTGTAGCAAGTATTGAGGAGGCAGGTGTAACTTCTCGTGAAAACCTGCAACATAGCGAAGAGATTTTACATGAAGCAAAACAGATGAAACGAAGCATCAAGCAGCTCAAAAAGATACTCAGAAAGATAGAACTCACTATAGTGCAAACCGCTTCTCTCTCAATAAACGGTTCAGTAGAAGCGATGCAGGTCAAAAATACAGATGATGCTTCTTCTGAGGGATTCTCCGTAGTAAGTAATGACATTAGAAATCTTGCCCAAAACTCTGAGCAGAGTCTTGATAAGGTAAATGACATAGTAGATAACCTAGAAGATGAAACGGAGAGTATAATAGAAGCGATAGATAAGATGCAGTTTCTTGGTATTAAAGAGGCAGATGCACTTATTATTCTCACATCCGATATGCAAAGCAATACTCGCGAGGTTCTTGATACTCTTACACTCTTTGAAGATGTTCAAGAGAGAATAGATATCATAGAAAATGCTCTTTCCGAGGCAAAAGTAGGTGCAGAGCAGATATCGACTGCTGCTGATTTGGCACTAACAAATGCAGAGGAGTCAAAAGGTGCTGCAAGTCATATTACTTCTATTTCTCAAACGATGGCTGAAAATGTCAGCGATCTCATCGAGGTAGCCGCTCTTTTAAAGGATAAATAATGCGAGCGTCTGTAATAGAGTTTAAACTCTTTGAGGAGACTTACTGCTTTAATACGAACCATATATCTTATGTTTTTGAACTTGAAGATTTTAACCCTACTTATGGTTTTCACGAGGCAGTTAAAGGGATTACAAAATATAACCATGATGTAATGTTACTAATAGATACTGCAAAGCTCTATAGCGATAAAAGCTTAAATATGGAAGAAGGAAAAAGCGTTATAGTTATCCATGATACAGCTGGAATGCGTTATGGAATGCTTGTAGATGAGATAGTAAAACTTGAGGAGGTTGAGACAGCAAATCCTAGTGTAGATCTCAGCACAGAAGATATGATTATAAACCACTATAAAGACCCTAGCGATGGCATCATTATCAATGAAATATTTCCTCTCCCTCTTTTAGAGAAGTACAATATCCCTGCCATGAGTCCCCTTCAACTCACTAAGAGGGACAATACACAAAGTACTAAGAGCCAAATACAGACAAAGACAGCTAACTATCTCCTTTTTCAGGTCAATGAAAAATTTTATGCTGTTGCATCAAAATATATAAAAGAGGTGTTAGAAAATGAGTTCCATATTTTTGAACTAGAAGACGAAGTTAAAGGTATAAAAGGAGCTATAGCACTACGTGAAGAGGTTATTCAAGTCGTTGACTTACAAGCAAAAAAGGGTGAAGACCTAGTCCTCCTTGAATACAAAGGTGCTAAGGTAGCTCTTGAAGTTGATGCGGTCTATGATATCGAAGATTTTACAATCTCCTTAATAGAATATCTTGATAAAGAAAAGGGTGACATAGAAGCATTTTACAACCACAAAGGCGATGTTATAGCAATACTTAATCCACACTATTTTCTTCAACATAAAACACTCTCTACAGAGTCAAATGAGACTGCATCTACTTCTCAACAAGAGCGTAAAGAGATGCAAGAGTATCTTATCTTCTACATAGAGACAAAAAAATACTCTATTGCCATGAAAGCTGTACGCCAAGTAGTAGAGAGTGATGCTATCTCAAAAACCCAATCCTCTGCTCTTGGTAAAGAGAGAGATATTGCCTATCTTACCACATGGAATAAGCACGCCCTAAGTATCTTAAAACTCGACAATATGTTACAAGTAACTACAAAAAAAGAGGATACACAAATCATCTTCATTGAATCAGATGGATGTTATGGTGCTTTTCTAGTTGATGAGATAGAAAATATTGTCTATCTTGATACAAGTGAAATCAGCCAAATTACTTCAAAAGAGGAGAGCATCATCTCTGGAGCCATACTCTATGAAGAGGAAGTTATAGCTAAAATTAATGAAAAATTTTTAGTAGGAGTAGTCTGAAATGCAACTACTAAAAAAAATTTTAGTCGTTGATGACTCTGCTGTTATTCGTCGTTATCTTATTCAACTACTGAAAAATGCGGGATATGAGGTCGATTTTGCCAAAAATGGTCAAGAAGCACTTGATAAACTCGCCACAAATCACTACTCTCTTGTAACACTCGACATCGAGATGCCTATTCTCGATGGCATAGAGACACTCAGGCAAATAATGGCAAATAGACCAACAAGGGTGCTTATGGTAAGTGCAGCAACAAGTGAGAGTGCTGATGTCACATTTGAAGCACTCAATCTTGGTGCCATTGACTACATCACAAAGCCAAAGAGTAGTGTTGATATAGCCAAAGTATCCGAAGAGATACTTCAAAAGGTAAAAAAGGCACTCCTTGTTCCTCCTAAAAATATTCAAACAAAGCAGATTACCCTTCCTCTTCAAAAAAAGATGGAGGTTCGCACAGATGTAGATATGGGCTTTGTGCTTATAGGAGCATCAACGGGTGGACCAAGGCTCATAGAGGCTATCTGTAAAAATCTTCCCAAAAACTACCCTCATGCTCTCTGTGTAGTGCAGCATATGCCGACAGAGTTTACTGAAAACTTTGCAAAACGGCTCAACTCTCTTTCACAAGTAGAAGTCCTTGAAGCTCAAAATGGACTAGAGCTTAAGGCGGGTCGAGTTATCATCGCTAAAGGTGGTTATCATCTTCATCTCAGACGCAAACTCAAAACCTACTCAGTAACCCTTGCACCAAATACTCGTGAGCGATTTTTTGTTCCCTCGGTCGATGAGATGTTTCTCTCTGCACTTGAGATACTCCCTATGAAACATCTTCTCGCCGTTGAACTTACAGGCATAGGTGATGATGGTGCGGATGGTATGGTAGCACTTAAAAGAGCGGGTGCATATACTCTAGCAGAGAGTGAGGAGAGTGCCGTAGTTTATGGTATGCCAAAAGAGGCAGCCTTGAGGGGTGGCGCAAGTAAAGTGCTATCGTTTGAGAAAATTTTAGAGGAGATTATCAAGTATGAGGGATAATGGCATCAATCTTGAAGATCATGAACTTGAGAGATTAGCTCATTTTTTACAAAAACAAAATGGCATTCAACTAGAAGAACAAAAGTTACGCCGTTTTAAACGTAAGATAGAGGATGTCTTTGTTAAACATAATATCAAAGATTTTAATACCTTCTACCATCGTGTGCGTTACATGAATGAGATGCCTCTTATTCAAGACCTGACAAATGCAGTAACAGTTAATGAAACCTACTTCTGGAGAGAGCATGAGCAGTTTCATATCCTCACCAAGGAGGTGCTGCCAAAGTTTGTTCACTCTGAAATCACCACGGTTCGTATCCTTGTAGCTCCCTCCTCAAGTGGAGAGGAACTCTACTCCATTATGCTTGCTATTCTTGATGCAGGCAGACTAATAGATACATTAAATATTGAGATGGTTGGTATCGATATCGACTCGAAAATGATTCTCAAAGCAAAAGCAGGACTCTATACCCAAAGAAGTGTCGAAAAACTCCCTAAACATCTTCTAGCATCCTACTTTAACAAGGTGGGTACACTCTACCAAATAGATGCGCTGCTAAAAGAGAATGCTCACTTTTTACAAGCAAATATTTTTGATGAAGATATTTTTTCAAAACTTGGAAAATTTGATATTCTCTTTTCAAGAAATATGCTTATATACTTCAACGAGGAGGATAGGCAAAAGTGTTTTAAAACCTTTCATCACCTTTTAAAAGAGGATGCATATCTTTTTTTAGGACACGCTGATGCGAACTCTATAGATAAACAGCTCTTTAAGTCGATAAAAAAAGGCTCTCATGTATATGTAAAGTCTTAGAGCATTACTACTCTAAGACTAAAGATAGTTTAAATAGGTAAAACGCGGATTTTTGAAGAGAGTTTCTCTTTTAGAGTTGACTCTATTGCGTAGAGTGTACCTGTCGCACTTGAAGCACAACCATTACAAGCACCCAAGTAACGGATGTAGATGTCAATATAGTCATCATTTTTCTTAATGTCAATAATCTCCATATCTCCACCATCCATGATAAGGAACTGACGAACATTCTCATCAATGATAGCATCAACAGCTTTTATCTGCTGCACAAGTGTCATCTCTTCAAAGTTCTCCTCTCCTGCAGCAGCAGCATCTGCAGCAGCTTTCATCTTCTCTTCATCCATCTCTCTACGAGTATCTGCTAAAATATCTACGAGATAGTACTCACGCGCCTCATGTCCACCCGGTTTGATACATGATTTACAAAAACCACCTGCTTTTGTATAATCTGTAATCTCTTCAACCGTTTTAAGGTCATTGAGACGGATAACCTCTTGAAGGGTTCCAAGACTTACTCTAGCACACTCACAAACGATGATTTCCTCTTCAAAACTCTCTGCATCAACACCCATGTAAAGACCAGCTGCTTTTTTTATAACATCATACGCCATTACAGAACAGTGCATCTTTTGTGGTGGAACAGCTGGAGTGTCCGGATCATCACGAAGCGCCAGCTCAACATCGATATTTGTAATCTTCACAGCCTCTTGAACTGTTTTGCCTATACAAAGCTCCGTCATAACATCACTTGATGCGATAGCAGTACCACAACCAAATGACTTAAATTTAGCATCAACAATGATGTCAGTCTCAGGATCAATCTCCCAGTACAAACGTACCGCATCACCACAAGACTCTGCACCAAAATCAGCAACAATCAACTTGTGTCCTCTTTTTTCTGCCTCACTCTCAAAGATCTCTCCTTGATGTTTCGGGTTGTTCATAAGTGTCGTTACTTTATTTGAATATGCGTCCCATAAAGACTCACCAAGCATATCTGCCTTAGCCATATTATCTCCTTTATTTTTTTATTTTAATAGTTTTTATAATTAGTGCATTTCGCAAGCTTGCGCTTCGCCGCCCTTTGTTGGTTGTTGTTTTGCAAATGAACTTGAAATAGCTCTTAGACGCTCAACTGCACTCTTAAAGTGTGCAATAGTATAGTCAATCTCTGCATCAGTTGTAAATCTTGAGAGTGAGAGACGAATACCTGTATGTGCAAGTTCATTATCAGCACCGATAGCAAGCATAACCGTGTTTGCTTCTAAATCTTCTGAAGCACACGCTGAACCTGTTGAAGCTCCAATGTTACCATTGTTAAGATCCCACAGCATACCTTCACCCTCAACACCACGAATGGAGATAAGAATAGTATTTGGCGTACGATTCTCTCTGTTACCTACAGTAAAAGTATCACTCAACTCTAAAAGTGCATCTTCTAAACGATCACGCTTTGCGCGAATCGCTGCCATTTTCTCTTCTAGGTCTGTTGTAGCAAGTTCTATTGCTTTACCCATAGCTACTATATAAGGAACATTGAGCGTACCTGAACGGCGTCCACCCATTTGATCGCCACCATGAAGGAGTGGAGTAAGGGGTTGAGAATCTTTAATGTAAAGTCCACCAATACCCTTTGGTCCATGAAACTTGTGTGCAGAAAAAGAGATAAAATCAACATGAACATCTTGTAAATCCACAGGAATTTTTCCAACTGCCTGTACTGCATCAGAGTGAAAAAGTACACCCTTCTCTTTACACACTTCACCAATCTCTTTGATAGGATTAATCATTCCCGTCTCATTGCTTGCCCACATAATACTTACAAGAGCAGTCTTCTCAGTAATAAAACTCTTCACCGTATGCGCTTCTACTACACCCTGATCATTTACAGGCAGGTAAGTCACTTTTACACCCTGCTCTTCGAGAAATTTACAGGTAGAGAGTACAGATGGATGCTCCACCTCTGTTGTCACGATATGGTTTTTATCGCCATTTACAATGTGGTCTGTAAATACTGACTGCAGTACCCAGTTGTTTGACTCTGTTGCACATGAAGTAAATACGATATCATCATTATCACTCGCATTGAGTGCTGTATAGACTTGATCGATTGCTTTCATGAGTGCTGGATGCACAGATGAACCAAACTTATGGATGGAGCTAGGGTTACCATACTGCTCGGAGAAATATGGCAACATAGCCTCTACAACTTCTAGATCACACATTGTTGTAGCATTATTATCTAAATATACTTGCATTTTTTACCTCTTAAATTAAGAATGATTATCACTCTTTTTAAATAAGACAATTTTTGTCCTCTTTTAGTTTTGACATCATAATAGCTTTGTGATTATGATTTGCTTAAGTAAAATTAATAGTTTTGCTCCCTTAAGAATAAAAACAGAATTATATTGCAAAATGACATATTTCTCTATGTCGAAAGAAAAAAAGTGTACAATTGGGTTAAAACTTGAGGAAAATCTATGAACGGAACAATAATGGTCACATACAGAATACTCTGCAAATCTGATTTTAACAAAGAGGTAACCCTTGCAAAACTCCTTCAAAATGAAAAAGTCGCCAAAGTAATTAAGTCTGAGTTTGCAAAAGGCTTTAGAAACTTGGTACTTCTTGAAGGCAAAGAGGGTGCTACGATGAAGATAGAGACGGCTAAGGAGCTGCACACTTTTGAGATTCAAAAAGATGACTTTGCAGATATCCTTGACTTAGCCGAAGAGGATGCCCAAAACAAAAAACTCATAAAAAAAGAGTGTGAAAGAATTGAGCTAGTCGATATCGTCACTTCAAATTAAAAAAAGATATCCTCATCCTCTGTAGTTGCAGAAGATATCTTTTTAGAGTAACTGGTTTTTTCATACTCTGAAGTTTTTAAATCACTGAGTTGCGTATCAATCTCTACACTAGAGCTTGCTATCTCTCCTGCGATTTCATCTACTTCATTAATAAATTCACCATTTTCATAAGCGAGTGCAGAGATAAACTGTATCTCCTCAATAATAGAGATAATCTGCTGCTGCATACTCTCCATACTTGATTGAAAATCATTCGCAATGTTCACACTTGTAGAGACGGATCCATACATCATTTCAAAATGTTCTTTAACCTCAACACCATCGTGAACAAGTCCATCCACGACCGACTTGTTACTATCAATCTGCTCTGTTGCACTACTCATAGATTGGATTAGAATAGAGATAGAAGACTCTATCTCACTAATCGCCTTATGCGTCTTTTCAGAGAGACTGCGTACTTCATCCGCTACAACAGCAAAACCACGACCATGCTCTCCTGCCCTAGCAGCCTCTATTGCAGCATTGAGGGCAAGAAGATTTGTCTGTTCTGAGATATCTCGAATAGTTGTAGTAATCTCCTTGAGATTTGTTGTATCACTAATCAGCTGCGTAAACTCCTCATTAAGCACTTCTGTATTCTCTTGAGTTTGCGTAATTCTGTTGACGATTTTATCCACTTTTTCCGATGCAGTATGTAAAACCTCATTTGTATTTTGACTAATACTATAGAGTTCTTTTGATCCATTGACATTCTCTTCAAGAACCACACGTACTCCATTGAGGTTTTCCATCGTTCTCTTTGAAATTGCATCTGCTGCTTGAATCTTCTCTCGCAACTGTGCTGTTAAAGAGGAGAGGGCTGTAGCTAGGGAGGACTCATAATAGCTACTACTCTTTATCTTTTTAAGAGCGACTTCAAGACTTTGTAAAAACTGATACATATCTGAACTAATTTTGTCAAACTCCTCATCAAGTCCGTTAGGTTGCTCTAGAGTTAAATCTTTCTCTTCACTAAGCTTCATAAGCCAATCTTTAAAGTAGTTGATAGAGAGATTGATTTTTTTAATGATTAGAATTGTAATGATAAGTAGTAGTATGACATATATCACAAGCAGTATATTGTTGAGAAATGCTTTAGAGTTAAACTGATCAAATACATTTTGTGTAGAGTTTTTCTCTATAGTAGTTACCTCTTTTACTAGAGCATCAATATCTTTTTTGAGAAGTGCATACATCTCATTTACAGCCTCTATCTCATACTTTCCCTCCTCTGGCATATCTTGCATAATCTCAGGAAAAGAGAGTGCAATACTGTAAAAGTTTTTATATCGACGAGAGAGACTCTTTTCATACTTCTCAAAAGTAACTCTTTCTGTTGAATTTGCATCATAGAGTTTTGTCAAACGAGAGAGTTCTTGAAAGTTTTGTGTAATTATCGTATTAATCTTTTTAGCCTCTTCTAAATTATTTTCTCCCATAATTCCTGACTCTAAGATACTCACACGCTCTTTAAAGAAGTTTTTATCTAAAGCTTCTACACTCATTAAGAAGACTTTATCACGATAGGTCAACGTTTTATACTCCTCTTTTAAATCAGAGAGTGTAATGTTGATAATAATGCCAAATATAATAGCAGAGATAATCCCTACCGATGCCATAAATGTTAACTTAAAATTTATACTTTTTACTTGCATAATCGCCCCAACAAAATTATTTCGTATTATTTTATCTTATTTTTGTGTTGTTTTTGTGTTGTTTTTTACTAAATGTTGCATTTTACTGCAAATCCAACTCTTGTTGTATCTCTTTTATAGCAGCACCAACATCTCCAAGACAACATCCACCACTAGGATTGAGAGTTTCACAAGAGCATCCGGGGTTTTGCATCTTTGCTTTAATATCTTCTAATGCATCCGTTTTTCCCTGCGTTTTGAGCTGATTTTGAATTTTTTCTCTGCTCCAATCAAAACAGTAACAAAGAGTCGCCGGTTTTGCACCCTCTTTTAATCCAACCGTTACTTTGATATCTTCTTGCATCAAGAGAGTATCGTCTCTAAAGTACACTACCTTACAGGCAGGAGTTTTACAATAATAAAATCCCTCAAAACAACTATATTTACTCTTTGTCTCATCCTTTACAAGTGCATCAAATGTTTTGGCTAAAACACCTTTTGCTCTCTCTTTACACAAAGGACACTCCACTTTTCCTTTTGGTTGAGGCGTACAACACCCTTTACTCTCCTGCTTCTGAGCAGTAAAGCCATTTTTTACAATACTAAACATAATAAACTCCTTTAGTTAGATCCACATTTTCCACCACCACATTTACTTGACTTTATCATTTGATGTACTTGAGGCGTATCAGATTTCATCTTTGCACTATGATGCCCATCTGCATCATCATAACCAACAGGTTTGTATCCGGTAGTGCCTATTGCATGCATTATAGTTCTTATGTCTGTTTTCGTTTTATCGTATGAGACTATCGCATGTTTCTCTTTTGTTGATGCACTAATTGCCACAACTCCATTCACTTCACTACCGACTTTAGAGACGGTTGCTTCACAAGCTGCACAGGTCATTCCCTCTATATTGATGACTTTTTTAAGAATATTTTGTTGCTCCACCATAACTTTTTTAGGTGTATCCGTTTGAATAAATCTATCACCCCAATATGGAAAAGAGAGCATAATCACAGTAAAAATACTCACCAGTACTAAAAATGCTGTAGTATGCCAAAAAGAGACTTTACCCTCTTCATCTGGATCACATGCACACTCTATACTTTCATCTTTAGGCTTGAGTTTGTCCCACCAAGCATACCCAATAATCACTACGGTCAATCCGATTCAAAAGGGTCGAAAAGGCTCCATCCACGAAAATGTTGATGCCATACCAGTAGAACCAGCTAATACTGCTAATACGGGAGTGATACAACATAAAGAAGCTCCAACAGCCGCAAACATCCCCGTTAATAATTTTTTATCTAACATCATTTATCCTTCAACTATTTGCATCAACTCTACTTTTGCAGTCGGGTTAATCGAGTAAAATATAGTCATTCCCTCTCGCTTAGAGAGAAGAAGACCGCCATCTTTTAACTTGCGTAAATGTTGTGATATTGGAGACTGTTTCATCTCTAAAACATCACTTAAATCACATACACACATTCTTTCATAAGATAAAAATAGTTTTACAATTTTTAAGCGTACTTCACTTCCTAAGAGAGAGAATAATTTCGCTTTTGCCTCTAATCTCTCTTGCTCAGTTTGTAAAAGAGTTTTTCCTTTTATGATTAACTCTTCATCAACAGAGAGGCGACAACAAGATTCTGTATCATTCATTTTTCACTACCTTCATAAGTATATTAGAGTATTCTAATATACTATTTATTAAAGTTTGATTATTTATATGTATTAGTTGTTTTAAAAGGTTTTCAATATCCTCTGCGATATCCTCAGGTTTTGTCATCGGTGCATATCTCTCTACAACACTACCATCACGAGAGATTAAAAATTTACTAAAGTTCCATTTTATGCCATCCATCCATAAAAATCCGCCCTGCTCTTTTTTCAAAAACTTGTAGAGTGGTGATGCATTTTCACCATTGACATCTATCTTTGCGAACATATCAAAGTGGACATCGTAAGTGCCTTGGCAGAAGAACTTTATCTCTTGCTCACTCTTTGGCTCCTGTTCTCTAAACTGATTACATGGAAAACCAAGCACCTCAAAGCCCTGATCTTTATACTTCTCATAAAGTTTTTCAAGCCCAGCATATTGAGGGGTGAAACCACACTCACTTGCGACATTTACTATAAGCAGAACTTTACCCTTGTACTTGCTCATAGAGATACTCTTGCCATCAATATCAATCACATCAAAATCATAAATACACATCTTATAAAACCCAGATACTAAACTTCTTCCCTTTTATCTTACCACTCTTGAGTCGCTTATATGCATCATCGATGTAGCGTGTCTCAATCGCCACATACGCCTGTCTATCATAGATATCTATCTTACCTATGCTACTTCCAGCAAGACCTGCATCACCAGTTAAGGCACCAAGCAGGTCTCCAGCACGGAGTTTGTCTTTTTTTCCACCCTCTATAACAAGCGTCACAAACTCAGGTTTAAGTTCAAAGTTAAGACTTCCCTTTAACTCTGAGTCATCAATAAAAAGGCGCTTCTCATCTCTATACTCTTCTACTTTCTCATTTTCATACGAACCATAGAGTGTGATAGCTATCCCCTCTGCCCCCGCGCGACCTGTTCGCCCTATTCTATGTGTGTAAGTCTCTGTTGTATGTGGTAAGTCAAAGTTTACAACCATAGAGAGTTCTTTTATGTCCAAACCTCGCGCAGCCACATCTGTCGCTACCAAGATAGGGCAGGAGTGATTTGCAAACTGTACTAATACATCGTTTCGCTCATACTGCTCCAAATCACCATGAATGGCGAGTGCATCAATCTTTCTTTTTTGTAGATTTTCAGCCAACTCTTTAGCCTCTATCTTTGTGTTTGTAAAAACAATGACATTTCGCGGTTTATACTCTGAGAGAATCTTTATAAAGCTCTCCTCTTTGTTTGCAGTCGCTACAAACTCCTCTTTAATTCTGTTTGCCACCTCTTCATGTGTCGTTTTTACGACTACCGCATCACGCTGGATTTTTTTACTTATCTGCATAATAGTTGCATCATAAGTAGCTGAGAAAAGCAATGTTTGTCTCTCTTTTGGAGCAAAATTAATGACTGACTCCACCTCCTCTAAAAATCCCATATCTAACATTCTATCTGCCTCATCTAACACTAACGTTTTGAGGTTTGTGAGTTCTAAGCTCCCCTTGTTTAAGTGCTTTAAAACCCTTCCCGGCGTACCTACAACGATATGTGCCTGATGTGAAAGTGAGCCTAACTGTTTGCCAAACGACTCTCCCCCTGTGAGCATTAAAATCTTGATGTTATGTTTAAAACGAGCGATGCGGCGCAGCTCTTTTGCTACTTGATCTGCGAGTTCACGCGTAGGACAGAGAACAAGTGACTGCACACGAAACTTTTTTACCTCAAGATTACTTAAAAGCCCGATACCAAAGGCAGCCGTCTTGCCACTTCCGGTTTTTGCTTCCGCAATGATGTCTCTGTTCTCTAAGATAAGCGGAAGGGTTTGTGCTTGAATAGGTGTAGCACTCTTGTAACCCAAAGAGTCGAGGGTTTGCAGCATAGATGTTTCAAGGGGTAGTTCTGAGAAGTTCATAATGTTTTCTTTTTATGAAATTATACCCGTTTATTTACAAACTGATACATCATGATAGAGGCCGCCACTCCGACATTAAAACTTTTGATGCCCTCTTGCATCTCTATGCTCACTACCGCATCACATAACGCTAAGATATCTTCAGCTATTCCTCTTCCCTCATGCCCCATAACAAGTACCCACTTCTCACTTACCACTACATCACTCAGCCAAGTTGCATCATCACTCACCTCAGCAGCATAG
>JALWSY010000044.1 GCA_027083035.1 Sulfurimonas sp.
ACTATTAGTACCTTTAGCAGTTGATACCAATGCCAAATGGATGGATAGAAAGTATGTTTCGTGGGAAGATTTGGAACACGATTGTAAAGTTAATGAGGAATTTACAGAAAATTTTTGACGCTATCCTCTCTTTGGCTATTGGGTCTTCATCGACTACGAGCGTCTGTCTCTTATTGAGTTTGATAGCGTAAGTAGAAGCAGTCGTGTATAAAGCGTTTGAACCTATTTCCATAATGTTTATTATAGCACTTATAGGCTATCATTTTAATAATTTTAGTTGAGGATATATTTATGAGTACAATAGAGTACGCACTACAAGATCAGTATATAGAACTTTTCAAACTGATAAAATTGCTAGATTTGGTAGATACGGGAGCAGAGGCGAAGATGATTGTGGCTGATGGTTATGTGCAGAGAAATGGTGAAGTGGAACTGAGAAAGAGGGCAAAGATAGTAAGAGAGGATGTTTTAGTTATTGGTGATGAGGTTACTGTTAGAGTGATTTGATTCTAGTAAGTGCCTATGCCGCTGTGATATGGTAATAGTTCTCATTTGAGATATAAGTATGAAGCATTGCTAACTTTAGAAAACTCTCTTGCGCCTTTTGTGCATTTTCCGGGAGTTTTTTATCTATACTTGGCGTTTGTGTGAGGGTAACCTTTGGCTTTGGAACTAAAGAGAACATAGTCGAATTACTTGCGTAAGCAAGTTGTGCTGTCGTTTGAGCATTTACCTTTGTAAAGGTCATCTTTGCACTACTTTGTGCCATATTTTCATGAGTAAGTCTCTCTTTGTTGTAGAGTGTTTTGTAGTTTGAGATGTAACTTACAGGGAGTTGCTGTGACTGTGAAAGAGATTTTGGCGTTGCCAAAAGAAGTTTTGAGTTAAAAGAGTCAGAAGATTTCTTTTCTATCTCCCGTCTTTCACTATTGACTTTTGAAGTAGAAGTTGTATCGATATAAGTGCTGTAAGATGATACAAACATAATAAAAGCCTCCAGAAAAATCTAACTATGATTATTATAAATCATAATTACTAAATAAAATCTTAAGAAATTTTTGTCATATTTTAAAAACAGAGAGTTTATACGTTACAAATTGTAACAATAATTTGATTGTTTTATAGTGGGAAGTATTGCTAAGTTAGTGGTAATAGGGGGGGGTGTTATAATTTTTGTAGCGTGGTTAGGAGGGATTATGTTGAAAAAAATTATAGGATTCTATGTTGTTTTGACAATCATAATGTTATTTAATGCTTGTGGTGGTAGTAGTGAGACCGAAACGACGGAAGCAAGCAGTTCTAATGGTAGTAGTATAGATTGTGATGGAGTAACCATAACAGATGCAAATAATTGTTATATCAATTATATTGGACTGGGTGATGAAGCAAAAGAGTGTTGTGATATTTGGATAGCACAACAACAAAAATAAAAGAAGGAGACAAGAGATGAAACGACTATTTTCTACTATAGTGGTAGTGGTTTTTATGGCAGTAAATGCAATGGCGACACTTAGTGATGGCTTAGTGGCTCATTATGAGTTTGAGGGGAATGCTAAGGATAGTTCGGGGAATGGGAATGATTTATTAGAAAGAAAAATAGAATATAAAAATGGAGTGGAAGATAGTTTATCTGCTTATACAAATGGTATAGATAGCACATTGAAAAGAGATAATTTTTATATTTCAGGAAATAAAATAACATTTTCTACTTGGGTGAAATTTGAGGATATAAAAGAAATAAATCCTATTATCGATCATCATGCTGCTTATGCAATTTGGTATAAAAAAAGTAATAAATTAACTTTTTATATTTATGGATTAGATAATATGGAATTGGAGGTAGATTATACTATTCAAAAAAATAAATGGTATTATATAACTGCTATTTATGATGGTGAATTAAAAAAAATATATGTAAATGGTACATTAATTGGAAGTGAACAATCTCAAGGTTTATTACCAAATTCGAGTTATCCATTCTTTATTATGTCTGATGAGACAGCTGTGTATAGGTATTCAAATGGCTTTATCGACAACTTTCGAATCTATAACCGAGCACTATCCGAAACAGAAATTCAAGAACTCTACAGAGGCTCTACTTGCAACGACCGTTACGATGAAGGCTTTAATGCTGGAAAAGAGTACTGTATTGCAAATCCATCGGCTTGTGGCATCACAGCAGAAGTTGCTTCCAAAGAGGATATCTCAATTTCCGTTAAAGAGGGGTGGCAGCTTGTTGGTGTAAGTGGTAGCATAAAAGTGAGTGATTTTAGTAGATTCTTTGATGCATCTTGTGTGAGTGAAGTGTATTATTTTAACAACAGTTGGTATCACTATACCCTAAATTCTACAAACGGGCTAATAGACATCGGACCTAATCAAGGGTTCTGGATAAAAGGTCGAAAAGAGTGTGCTTTAAACTCTAACAACCTTGAGAGATAAGTCGCTGTAAAGCTGCTTATCTCTTTGTTTATTATATTTTTTAGTTACTTTTGGATTATTTTGCGCGATATAGTCGTGAATATCTTTAAGTCAAAAACTTGCCTCGGCCGTCTAGTTAATCTTCATCATTATTTATAAGTAAGAGGGCATAAATAAAACTATTAAATAATGTAGAAGTTACAAATCTATCTGCTCTTTTCGGAGTGCTTTTTTTGCATATTTGAGATTTAAATGCTCTGATGCAAAAAAGGTGACAAGGTCAGCGTCAAGCTCACCGTCTTTTACCATAGACTCTATAATCTGCATTGCTTCACTCAGTTTTTTAGCATCTTTATAAGGTCTGTCAGATGCAGTAAGTGCTTCAAAAATATCTGCTAGTGCCAAGATACGAGCTTCAAGAGAGAGCTGTGAGGCATTAAGTCCCCGAGGATACCCTGTTCCATTAAGCTTTTCATGATGCGCTCCTGCAATTTCAGGGACACGGCTCAGTTTCTTTGGAAATGGCAGTTTATTGAGCATATCGAGGCTTACTTGTGCATGATTGTTGATAATTTGGCGTTCAGCCTCTGTAAGCGTTCCTTTTCTTATGCTAAGATTTTCAAGTGCATTACTATCTAAAAGATGGTGTATCTTTTCATTTTGAATATAACTTCTCTTTGCGATGCTCTTTAGTCTCTCTATTTTGTCATCAGACATAAATTCACCGCCAATATTACTCTCTTCTAAAAAAGCCATCTCTTCATTATAGAGTGCAATCTCCTCGTTGTAGGCATCTTCCAAAACAGCAATAGAATCACTCTTACCAGCTTCTAATAGCGCACTCTTTTTTTCTAAAAATGCAATCTTTGCATCTCGTTTTAAAACTTCATAGCGTACCTTAATAAGCTCAATCCTATCAAATATTGTCTCTAGTTTTGTGGATTTGTCAACTACATACTCAGGAGTTGTGATTTTTCCTATGTCATGCATGAGTGCAGAGATTTTCATTTCATTGAGTTGATCTTCATCATAAAAGATATCTTTATACTTTCCCTTTGTTGAACGATTGATTGCATTGACAATTATCATAGCTATTTTAGCAACTTTTCGTACATGACCACCTGTATAAGGGGATTTTGCATCAATAGCGGTAGCGATAGAATCGATAAAAGATTCTAAGAGAAGTTTTAAGTCGCGAATAAGTTGTGCATTTGTAATCGCGATAGCTGCTTGTGATGCAAGAGAAGCGAGAGTATCTAAATCATGCTTAGAAAAGGAGATAACCTCGTTAGTTTTTGGATCTATTTTATTAATGAGCTGACATACACCTATAATTTCATCTTCATAGTTTTTCATAGGAATAACAAGCATTGATTTCGATCTATAACCTGTTCCTTTATCAAACCTTTTTGTACCTTCAAAGTTATACTTTTCGGTTTCATATACATCATCAATATTTATTACACCACCATCAAGAGCGCATTTTACTGCAACCATTTCATAATTTTTTGAGCCATCCTCTTTATAAAGAGGAAGAGGAGGCCACTCGATCTCGTGAATACCTGCACCCATATATATCTCTAAAGATGTCGTCTCAACGACACTAAATTCTAAAAACTTTTCATCTTTGGACATAAGATAGACGGTTCCCCCATCTGCATTAGTATATTCTTTTGCATGAGAGAGAATCATAGGGAGGAGTCTGTTGAGATTATTTTCAGCGGAGAGCGCACGACCTATCATATTTAATTCATGAATCTGCTTATCTTGTTTATGGACAAATGTTGAGATATCATTTAAAATATGGTTGAGAAGGCTATCTATCTCTGCATTATCTGATAAGTGAAATTCCATACATTATTATTCCTTTAATTATATTAAGATAACCTAAGAGTTAATTTTTTTTGTTATAATCGCGGAAAAATAGGAAGTGTATTGAAGCAATTAGAGAAGGATATCTTTGTAAAGGTTGTGTCGATTTTTACTATACTATTTTCTCTTTTGTATTTTATTTCTTATCTTTTTGTGCAAAATTATATCATAGAAATTACTACTGCTACGGCATTAAATGTTGAAGATGTAATGCATCAGTTTCATATAATTTGGCTGGAAATTGGGGGCATTTTTTTACTACTCTTTTTCATAGCACTCTACCTTATCAAAAAAACACTCGATAAACTCTCTTGTGATGTGAAAGAGTTGACAAGATATATAGAAGATATCTCAAATCACAAAACTTATGATGCAATCTTAGAGATTAAACACTATCTAGAATTTTTACATATCTCTATAACTTTGAAAAATATCATCAAAAGACTCTATAAAAAAGATAAAAAATAGTTGCAAAATGCAATAGATTTAAAAAATTTTCATATCAAGTGATAGACTTGCAACAAAAAGAGGTTGCATGAGAGATTTTATTAGCGTTATAGAGATTTTGAAAGCGTACATAGCAAAACAAAAAGAGGGAAAGGTGTTAGATAAAGATGTGGCAGCTCTCTTGGGAATGTCACAAGCGAGATTGGCTACGCTAAAAAAGCGTAATACCTTACCCTATGAGAGTATTTTACTCTTTTGTAAGAGAGAAGAACTCTGCTGTAGTGAAATATTTTTTGATTAAATCTTAGACTGAACTGTCACTTTTTTTGCTTCAAAGAGTTCTATCGCTTTTTGTATCATCGGCTCTTTGGTAATGTCCACGCCATTTGTCTGCTCTAGAGGTGTGGTGTCATTACAGTTGGTGACACAACTTGCATCGAGAGGTGCTTCTACATCTTCTATCGTGGAAGCACTCTGCTCTCCATTTATGGATGTTTGTTCTGTTGGTGCAGAGTGTGTTGGTAGTGGTTCCTTTTGTGTCGAAGGAGAGATGTTTGCTTTAGAGCAGGGTACTCCTTTGATGATTGTTTCAAAACCAAATATATCACGCACTAACTGCTTAATGACCGAATAGCCATGCTTAAGCGATTTTTTACACGCCTCATCTGCACAACTCTCCCAAGTAAGGGTATTCTCCTTGTAGGAGACAAAAGTGATGTGCTTTGTAAAACACTCTCCAAGTTCATAGTTTCTATCGGTAATCTTGGCAACGAGTTCATTAAATAGGGTATGGGCAGGTGCTTCACTCTCTTTTGCTGTTTGCTCCTCTTGATTCTCTTTTTGTATCACTTCTGCACTCTCTGGGGTAGTGCTTTGGATTTTTACTGTAGCACTACTTTGTGGAGTCTCTTTAAGTTCTGGTCTTTGAATATCTTGTTGGAGGGATTCTATCATTTGATCTATCTCTCGGATTCTGAGTGCTTCTATCATTTTAAAAAATATCATAGAGAGTACAAAAGAGCCATCTGCATTGATGCTTAAGAGGTACTTTGATTCGCTTAAAATTCTGAAAAATCTATCTAGAACAAGTGTTGAGAAGAGGGCAGAATCATGAGAGTACATCTTCTCTTTGAGGTAGGCAATCAACTCATCAACTACCATCTCACTCTCATAATCTTCAAGTACCTTTGTGTACTCTACAAGTTGTGCATAATCCTTTGTAAAGACTGCGCTAAAGAGGTCATCGATAAACTTGGGATCAACTAATCCGAGCATATCTGTAACAGTTCGAACATCTACATGATTTTTAGAGTAGATGATGGCTTGATCAAGCAGTGTCAGCGTGTCACGCAGACTTCCACTTCCACTACGCGCCAAGATATCAAGTGCATCTGCTTCATATTCAATACCCTCAAGCTGTAAAATATGCGCTAAATGATCGACAATCTTGTTGGTAGCTATACTTTTAAAACGAAAGTGCTGTGTACGGCTGAGAATAGTCGCTGGAAGTTTAAGCGGGTCTGTTGTTGCCAAGATAAACTTGACATACTCAGGTGGCTCTTCAAGCGTTTTGAGCAGAGCATTAAAAGCCTCTTTTGTCAGCATATGGACTTCATCTATGATAAAGATTTTATACCGTGCAACTGCTGGCTTATACTTTGTCTGCTCAACAACATCACGAATATCATCTATCTTACGGCTACTTGCACCATCCATCTCAATGATATCCATATGCCGACCCTCAATAGCCATGACACAGTTAGAACAGACACCACAGGGGTGATGGCTCACACCTTCTTCACAGATAAGTGCCTTTGCAAAGATACGGGCGGTCGATGTCTTTCCACTTCCTCGGAGTCCAGAGAAAAGATAGGCGTGAGAGAGTCTGTTTGAATCAAGTGCAAGAGAGAGTGTCTGTGCAATGGTCTCTTGACCGATTAACTCATCAAAGTTCGATGGTCGATATTTCCTTGCTAATACTTCAGATGCTTCTTTCAAAAAATGACTCCCTACTATGTTGGTGAGATTTTAGCATTATATCTGTTAAACTATAATTATGTTTTAATACAAAATCTGTTGAGTAAGCAGTTTATTTTACAGCATTTCTAATAAATTCCCGGTGGACTATACTTCTTGTAGCTTTTTTCTTAGAAGTGCATTTATAAGTGTTTGATATGGTACTTTTTGCTCACTAGCAAGTTTTTTGAAAAATAATACTCTTCTAGCATTTTATAGTCATCACACTTTTCTCTTTCTTTGATGTTTTTGAATATTTAATTTACTTTTTTCATCATTCCATTCAAACTTCAACGTAAGCCTTTTTATAACGGTTGTCGTGAGCAATAATTTTCTCGCAGCGTAAATTATTGGTCTCCTCGTACTTGTTATAACTTTGGTTCAAGTTTTAAGTTTTGTATTCTATCAAAGTGCTTAATATTATTGCTAATTAAAGTACAATCATTTTCCATGGCTATACTAGCTATCATCAAGTCCAT
>JALWSY010000045.1 GCA_027083035.1 Sulfurimonas sp.
AAGATGTCCCTACCCCAGCACTTATAGTAGTGGGTGAAGTCGTAAAACTTAGAGAGCAGTTAGAGTGGTTTAATACTTAGAGAGATTATTCTCTTTGTAGAGAGCCTCCGCCTCAACTATACCACTCTGCATGGCCTTTTTGGCGTAAAGTTTGGCACTTTTAAAATCCTCTTTTTGCAGATATATCTCTGCTAAAAAGTAGTTTGCTCGTGCATCTCCCGCTTGTACATTTATCTTTAACCACTTTATCGCCTTATCAAACTGATACTGCATCATATATATGCGACCGATATTCTCAATAGAAAGTCTATAGCCCTTCTCTGCAGATTTTTCTAAAAGTGCTAATGATGCAGAGAGATTCTGATCGACTCCATCACCAAGGTAGTACATCAAAGCGAGATTATACTCAGCAGCTGCATCACCCTCTTTTGCAGCATCACTAAGATACTCAAAAGCTTTTACTTTATCTTGTTTCACACTTTGTGAACCCAAAAGATACTCCATCCCCTTCTCAAATTTTTCGCTTCCCTCTCCTGCATATAATGTGCTTATAAGCAGTAAAATCATAATAAACTCTTTCATCTAAAAATTCCTAAACATAAAAGAGTAGCGTCGAGAGTGTTAAAGCAAAAAGAAAGGTAACACTCACCATCACTACCCTCTTTTGAGATTCACTTATAGTATATTTTTTATCTAAGTATTCACTCGCTTTAATTCCCGGATAGATACTAAAGAGAAACATTGGGAAAGTCATGACTAAAATTATAATAAAATCGTGTAATAACATACTTTTTCCATAAATTCAAATTATTTTTATCATTATTATTATATCATATATGCAACTTCAATATGAGGAAAAAGTCATGAAAAAAATAATTGTTATTGGTGCGACTCTACTCCTGAGCGCATTTCTTTTAGATGGATGTAACACAAATGCTACACCTTCCCATGCTTCAGAGGATGCAAAGTCTGAAAACTATATCTATTTCCCTACGACTATTCAGCCAAAGGAGATGCAAAAAATTCTCAAAAGTGTTGGTGAGAGTGAAGGTTGGAGAATAACCGAGTATAAAAGTAATGCAATGATTGCAGAAAAACTAGATAATCCAGATGCCAAAGCAGTTACAATTACTTTTTCAAAAGATTTTTTCTATACAACGCCACGCAATACATCTTTAGAGAGTGCTATCAAAAATGCACTTCCTAAAGATGGAGAGTAAAGAAGTTCTATGGATTTTTTTAAATACATTCATGCAGTAGGAACAGGACCTAAAGGAAATCGTGATTTAAGTTTTGAAGAGGCAAAAGACATGATGACTCAAATCTTAAATCAGTCCGTTCCAAGTGAGCAGATAGCTGCTTTTTTGCTTGGATGGCGACTTAAACCAGAGACAGTTGAAGAGTTTCGAGGGGCATTAGCTGCTTGTGATGCAGAGATTACAACTACTAAAGTGGAAAACTCTTTAGAACTCGGTTATCCCTTTGATGGAAAAGCAAAAAATCCTTACATCTTTCCCCTTGTAGCAAAAGAGTTAGAAAAAACTGATCTCAATCTTGTGGTCGTTGGTGGAGAAAAGCAGCCAGCAAAAGATGGTATAACACTTAAAGAAGTCGCTACACATCTTAATCTTGCTTCAAATATTCACTACTTTGAGCGAGTAGAGTTCTTTAAAAAGATGCATAACCTCACAGACATCAGAAGAAAACTTGGTCTAAGAAGTGGCTTTAATACCATAGAAAAACTCCCCGGTGTTGCACAGAGTGAGTATGCCATTACTGGCGTGTTTCATAAACCCTATGTAAAAAAATACTCTGAGATATTTTCTGATAGATATAAGCGATTTGCTCTTATTCAGGGAAATGAAGGAACACCAGAACTCTTTAGCAAAGGACGGCTTTGGATAGTTAATGGCGATGTAACTGAAGAGTTTATAATAGATCCTGAATATTATGGCATCCATTATAAAAAATCGTGGGATAAGATAGGTTTTCAAGAGTCCCTTGAGCAGATAAACAATCCATCTCAAGAGTATCTAAAACTAGCAAAACTCAATGCAGCTGTCTATCTTTTTGTTACACAAAGGGCGGACTCCATAGATGATGCATTTGCAATCTTGAATGGATAAAACTGCTAATCATATCAGAAATATTTTGCATGGCTTTTTCCTCTCTGTAGGAACAACCATAGCAGAACCCTCAACTATACTTCCTCTCATAGTGAACTACTTTGGAGGTAGCTCACTTCTTGTCGGTTTTTTTGCTTCACTACTTCGTGGTGGCGCTATTTTAGTGCAACTTTTTGCAGCCTTTCAAGCACAAAGTTATCCTCTCATGCTCCCTTTCATCCGCCGTGTCTTTTTCGCACGCTTTGTAGCATGGTTTTTTATAGGTCTTACTATCATTGGCTTTGGAGATAGCTACCCAAATCTCACACTCTTCTCTATAGGTTTAGGACTCTTTGTCTTCTCCTTTAGTGCAGGCTTTGGGGCTATCTACTTTAAAGATATTATCGCAAAGATTTTCTCCCATAAATTTCGTGGCAAGACTATGGCATACCGACAGTTTTTTAGTGCTTTGGGTGGGCTTATAAGCGGAACACTCGCAGCAATCATTCTAGAACACTTTGAAGCCCCACAAAGTTATGGCTATCTCTTTATTATCAGCTCCTTTGTTATGGGTTTTGGCTACATCGCTTTTGGAACAATAGATGAACCCATAAAAACAGAGATAGCCCCCAGAGAGAACTCTTTTAAAAAATTTTTACACAACTCTCTGAGAACACTCAAAGCAGACAGACAACTGCAAGTCCAACTCACAACTTTTTTACTCGCTTACGGCTATCTTCTTGCCCTCCCCTTTATCATTCTTAATGCAAAAGAGGAGATAGTGCTAGATGGAGTTGCTATTGGCTCACTCATAACTACCCAAATGATAGGCGCAATGCTCAGTAATATAGTATGGGGAAAACTAAGTGGCAATGGAAAGAACAGACTTACAGCAAATATCTCAATACTTTTTCAGATTTTTGCGATTATTTTAGCCTTTGAAGCCTCTACTATCTATGAGTATATGCTTCTCTTTTTTATGATTGGTGGTGCTGTTGATGGCAATAGAATCGCTTCAGGAAACCTCATCTTAAAACTCGCTCCACCGGAAAAACGCCCAGTCTATGTAGCCCTACAGATAAACATCATCTCTTTTGGACTCTTCTTCTCGCTTCTTGGTGGAGTTATTCTACACTTTAGCAACTACACTCTTTTGTATTCACTTACTTTAGCTGTTTTGATGATTGCACTGTTTTTCTCTTTTAAACTGAAGGATTGAGTTCTATCTCAACTGTAGATAAGTAAGAGGGCATAAATAACTTCATAGTCAACAACATTTAAAAGGTTTAGTTTCAAGACGAACTTTACTTGGCGATGCTAGCATCGTTAAGTAAAGTTCAATGCAGATATTTATAAGATTGGAGCTAAATTGTTAGATTAAGCCAAGCTCACGAGTTTCTTTATAAATTTTACTGATTGAGATAAGACCTTCATAAAAGATTTTATGCGTTACTTGAATGTGTTGTGCATAATTATCCAACTCTTTTGTATTGAAAAAATCAAATATAATCGGCATTGTGTAGCTAAGATAGTATTCAAAAACGGTCACAAGATTAGCATTTTCTCGTGTTGGTTCTCTTAGTAAAAAAAGAGCTGTTGAGATAAGCTCATGGAGATATCTGTTTGGTTCTTGTGCAGGAGATGCATCACTTTTGGATGTAAGATACTCATAACTCTCTTGTGCAAAGTTATAGCGTTCCCTTAGAGAGTCGATATCTGATTTATCAAGTTTTGTTTGTGTGTAAGGGGTAAATAGTTCTGTAAGTTGTTTATGTGTGAGTGCAGCATTTTTTATCTGAGTGAGTTTTACTTCTGTTGTGTGAAGTGGTGTGGTAGTTGCAATATATGCACCATCATTGAGATTATAGATTTGTTGTGAAGCGTCTTTGAGCAGGGGAAGAGACTCAAACATCGCGTGAATTGAAGAGTAGAAAAGAGGCAGAGTTTTTACACTCTTTTTAAAGTTGCCCTGAACATCAAAAAAATCACCACGAAAAGATATCTCTTGTGTTAAGTCGTTGGAGACATCATATGTCTGTTGGGTTAATTGGTGAGTTTTAGAGTGAGAGGATCCATCATCACCAAGAGCAAAATCAAGTCCTAAGAGATAGATGGACTCAAAACCTAAATTTAGCGCCCACATAAGTGAGGTTGAACCGACACAAGGCCCTGATGGAGCAGAGAAATCTTTATGGTAAAATGTAGCGATATCTTCTGTTATATAAATGTTCTCTTTGTTAAAATAGTGCAAAATCTCTTTGGGTACAAAAGAGCCAAAGAGTGCAATACTGTTTTTTAGAAACTCCTGTTGCGCAAACCCCTCAAAATGTTGTTTAGATATAGAAAAACCATCAATATGTGTCACAATATCCGGTACTATATGATGTTTGTAGAGAAGTTTAAGTGTGGCAGAGAGTGCTAAAATGGTAAAGTTTTGATGATGCTCTTTGAGCCACTCTAGATTTGTATCTAAAGAGGGACCCGCTGCAATGATGAGGAGTGGTTTTTGTGTTATTTCACTTAGTGGAAAGTGTTTGCCAAGATTTAAAAATTTATACCCCTCTTTTATATACTTAAGTGGCTGTAAATATTTGTATAAAAGAGTCTTGTATGGAAAAGTAGCAAAGACTTGCGAAGCAAGTGCATTTTTTATAAGCTTTATCTTCTCATCAGAGTGTGCAGGAAAATAACTGTACTTAAGATACTTGTTACGAAAAAAACTATTTTCAAGAAATTGTTTAAACTTTTTTGTAAAATGCTCTTTTGAGTCTGCGATACTAAAGATTAAGGTTGCTGTAGTAAGTTTGTAGTAGGGTGTAACAAACAAAGAGAGACGAAAGAGTTCAATATCATCTTCAATAATAAAATACTCTTGGGCATGAATTTTTTTATCAATCTCTACAATATGTTCTCCAAGTCCAGTACCGATAAAGATAAACTTTTCTATCTCTATCATTTCATTCTCAGGAGTGATATGGTCGAGATAGTAGGTCATTAAGGGGAAAATATCCTCAAAACCCTTCGTTTTATCATCAAAGCTCTCTTTATGCTCTTCATAATTATGAAACATCATAAATCCATCAAAAATATAGGAGTTTTTTTTGTAATTAACCCTTTTTGCTAACTCTTTTGAGATATGGTGTGAATTTTCACCATAGAGATAGTTTTTAGAACTGAGTTGCTGTACATCAAAATAACCATCTATATAATCAAGTGCATAGTGTTCTTGAGCCGTTTGTGCGGTAAGATTAGCTTCATACTCCTCTATTTTCTGATAGACTTCAGGATGGTTTGATTGGAAAAAATCTAGATTAGAGAGAAAAGTTTGTTGGGCTGTTTGTTCAAAATTTTGCATTTGAGGACTCCATAAGTTGGGCAAGGGATTCGATATAGAAGCGAATAAGTTTGAGTGTTTGCTCCTGTAAAATGTTGTAGAGTTGTGCTACATCTTTGGAAGAAGCCTGAGTATGTACCGCACTAAAATGGATAAAATGGAGGATATAATAGTAGTAACTCTCTATAACGCGACTCAATTCAAAACGACGAATTTCATCTTGAGGGATAACTTTTTCTAAGAGTATTTTGGCTTGTGTTTCACTATTTTGTGGCAGTTTCAGATTTTCTACTCGTTTTTTAAGTTTTTTGGCGTGTTTGAGTTTAGCTTGCAATCTTGTTATATCTTGCGTTGCCAACTCCTCTTTTGTATGCTGTTTAAAAAATTTTCGTAATATTTCAAGAAGATTGTTCTGTAGTGGACTTTTCTCTTTGATATCATTTGGATGCAGAGGCACTGCACTGTTTATTTTTGCACCATCATTGAGATTATAGACGAGTTGAAACTCCTTTTTTAGTTGAGCGAAGTACCTGTTAATGGTATCGACAGAAGCGAAAAATGCAGGTGTACTCAGCACTTTTGGTCGAAAATTTCCAGTAATCTCTATAAGACTCTCTTTTGCTTTAAGTACCTCTTCACTCTCAAGTGCATTATGCAGCTCTAACTCTTTTGTATCTTGATGTATATCTGCATGATCTTTACCGCTCTCTTGGTCAACGGCAAAATCAACTCCAAGCAGATATATCTCTTTCGCACCGGCAATGAGTAAAAACTGATAGGCAAGTGAGCCGACACAAGGGGCTGAGAGTTGCAGGGATGTAGCTTGATATGTTGTACTTGCTTCATATAAAAAGATATTCTCTTTTGGGAGTGCATCTAGCATGATTTGTGGACTCGATGCAGCAGTAACTATAAGCGCATCTTTGATAAAATCCAACGACTCAAGTCGCTTAAAAGAGTTCCAACTTGCATCAAAAGGGTCAAGGTGGATAATAATATGAGGCGTAATATTATAGCGTTCAAGGTACTGTAGTGATGAGGAGACAGCGACAATGCAGTAGCTCTGCGCGTTATGCTCTAACCACTCAATATTTTTTTGAAGTGATGGACCACTAGCACAGAGTAAAAATGGTTTTTCAGCAAAAGCACTCTGTTGTAGATTAAGACTATTTTGCACTACTTTGTAATGTTTTGAGAAGTAATCAAAGGGTTTTGTAGTAATGAGCATATAGTCATTAAAGTAGAACTGCAAATCTGGCTGGTTGAGTAGTGCGAGATAGAATTGATGTGCCTTTTGCTCAGAGTGGCTAAGCAGTTGAAAGTATTTGATGTAGTGATTGAGGTAAAACTTCTCTTTTAAAAAGGCATTGACGGTGTGAGAGAACTCATTTTCATTCTCAAAAACAGCAAAGTGCAGAGAGGCTTTTTTTGCTAAAAGAGTAAAATCATTTACAAAGAGTGAAAGGCGAAAAAGTTCCAAATCATCTTCAACAATAAGATAACTCTGCGCGTTTATTTGTGGCTCCATTAAAAAAATATGCTCTGCCAATCCTGTACCAAAAAAGAGAAATTTTTCCAATTTTTTGAGTTGATTGGTTGTAAAATTTTGTGTCTCAAAGAGAATAGGTGCGGTAAAACTTTTGTGTGCTTTGAGAAGATTTCTGTTTTGTATCTCTTCAAGGGTATCTAGCATCTCTTGTGTAAAGTGTTGTGGAAAGAAACACTCAAAAGTATTATTGTCAAGTTCTCTGTTGAGTGCTTTTGCAGAGAGTTTTGCATGAGT
>JALWSY010000046.1 GCA_027083035.1 Sulfurimonas sp.
GTGTGAGCTCAAAATGTAACACTTTTGTTACAAAGTAGGGTGATAGGAGCACATTTCAGAGAGATATCAAGAAAAAAGGGTATCTTGCTTTTAACAAAGTAGATACTTTACAATAAAAAAGATTGAATCTGATTCAATCTAAAAAGAGGAGATTAGATGTCAGCAACATTCCATACTGAAAAACCGGCTGAAGATGTACCGGTATGGGTAAACAAGCATAACTGTAAAGCATGCGATATATGTGTTTCCGTATGTCCTGCAGGTGTTTTGGCGATGGTATATGATCCATCGTCTGTTTTGGGAGCAAATATCAGTATCCAATATCCGGACTCATGTATCGGATGCCTTGAGTGTGAGCTTTCATGCCCTGACTTCGCTATCTATGTAGCGGACAGAAAAGAGCATAAATTCGCGAAGCTTTCCGATGAAGCAAAGAAAAGACAAGAGGCTATAGTTGCGAACAACTATATGGCACTCGATGAAGGAGCAAAATAATGGCTAGAGAAGTAATCTCAACAGGAAACGAACTTGCTTCCCGTGCAGCAGTTGATGCAGGTGCAAGATTTTTTGGTGGATATCCTATTACTCCGTCTTCTGAGGTAATGCACGAAGCTTCTGACCTTCTTCCAAAAGTTGGTGGTAAATTTATCCAAATGGAGGATGAGATCGGAGGTATCTCTGTCGCACTTGGTGCATCAATGTCAGGTGTGAAGGCTTATACTGCAACATCAGGCCCCGGTATCTCTCTAAAGTCAGAGCAGATAGGTCTTGGATTTATCGCTGAGATTCCGCTTGTTATCATCAACGTTATGCGTGGTGGTCCATCAACCGGTCTTCCGACACGTGTTTCTCAGGCAGATATCGGTCAGGCCAAGTACCCGACACACGGTGACTACGCTTCTATCACACTCTGTGCAGGAAGTTTGACTGAGTGTTATACACAGACTGTAAGAGCGTTCAATCTTGCTGAGAAGTATATGACTCCGGTTTTCATGCTTTTGGATGAGACTATAGGTCATATGCACGGTAAAGCGGTTCTTCCGGATCTTGAAGAGGTGGAAGCGAGCATAGTAAACCGTGCGACATTCGATGGTGATCCAAAAGATTATCGTCCATACGATGTACCGATGGATCAGCCGGCGGTTCTCAATCCTATGTTTAAGGGTTACAGATATCACATCACAGGTCTGCACCATGGTCCTACAGGTTTCCCGACTGAAGATGCTGAGCAGTGTGAGTTCAATATTGAGAGACTTGTTGGTAAGATAAACAGAGTTGCAGAGCAAAACGACGGTCTTGATGATCTTCCAGATTATGAGGAAGTACTAATGGATGATGCGGAAGTATGTATCATCGCTTATGGCTCTATCGCTCTTGGTGCATTTGAAGCAGTACACAAACTTAGAGCAGAGGGTATCAAAGCAGGACTTTTTAGACCAATCATGCTCTGGCCAAGTCCAGCGAAAAAGATCAAAGAGATTGGTGAAAGATTTGGTGATAAGATCATGGTTACCGAGCTTAATATGGGTCAATACTCTCAAGAGATCGAGAGAATCATCAAAAGAGATGATTTTACAAAACTGCTTAAAGCAAACGGTAGACCGATTGCACCGGCAGAAATGGTAGCAAAAGTTAAGGAGATGATGTAATGGCATTTAACTACGAAAAATATCTTAGAATCGACAAAATGCCGACACTTTGGTGTTGGGGTTGTGGCGATGGTGTTATCCTCAAGTCTGTTATCCG
>JALWSY010000047.1 GCA_027083035.1 Sulfurimonas sp.
CTGTAATTATAACCATATCAACATAGAGTAAGCAAGAAAAAGATAAAATCACACTATTTATTCACAAGAGGTACTTATTGCTTAATCTACCAAATTTTCTTGCTTCCGTGCGCATACTTTTAGCACCGCTTATGTTCTGGATCATTCTCAATCCGCAACTCTTTACAGAGCATGGATTTGACATCACATGGAACTACTACTTTGCCTCCCTGCTCTTTGTACTCGCATCAGCTACAGACTTTTTTGATGGCTATATCGCACGAGAGTGGGATCAAAAGACTATGCTCGGGGCTATCTTGGATCCTTTGGCAGATAAGATGCTCACCCTTGCCGCATTTTTAGGACTTATGATGGTTGGAGAGGCTTCTGCGTGGGCTATCTACATCATCATTGTTCGAGAACTCTTTATCACAGGAATACGCACAGTTGCCGTAAGTGAAGGACTTGAGGTAAAAGCTTCTTGGGCAGGAAAGGTAAAGACAGTCGCACAGATGATAGCCATCGGTTTTTTACTGATGCGCTGGCCATTTGGGAGTGAGCTGCTCTGGTTTGCCGTCTTTTTAACACTCTACTCAGGTTTTGAGTATCTCTGGGGCTTTAAAGCAGCCATCTTAAAGGAGCAGAAATAATGGGTATATTTGTATCACTTCTCGTCTTAAGCGGACTTATATTTTTTCACGAACTTGGACACTACCTTGCCGCACGATTTGTAGGTGTATATGTAGAAGTCTTTAGTATAGGTTTTGGAAAGAGACTCTTCTCTTTTAAAAAGTTTGACACAGAGTGGAGCATTAGTGCTATTCCCCTTGGCGGCTATGTAAAGATGAAGGGGCAAGATGATTCTGATCCCACAAAAAAGAGTTATGATGCAGATAGTTACAATACAAAAACACCGCAACAGAAGATATTTATCCTCCTTGCCGGTCCCGCTTTTAACTTTGTACTCGCTTTTTTTCTCTACTTTATCATAGCACTCAGCTCCCCTCCTGTACTCTCTCCCGTTATCGGTAAAGTGATGGAGAACTCTCCTGCTTCTGTTGCAGGACTTGAGAGTAACGATACTGTCATAGCTATAAACAACATAAAAATAGAGAGCTGGGAAGAGATGTCAGATATTATCAAGAGTAGTTCTGGTACTTTAAAACTTGAGATTCTACGAGATGGTGTAACAGAGTACAAAACACTCACACCGAAACTGCGCGAGACTAAAAATATGTTTGGTGAAACCATACAAAAGAAGATGATAGGCATAGGCTCTGCCGGTGTAACACATCCTTTAAAACTTGGAGTTATCGAAACGCTTAAGTATGCAACCGACCAAACTATCTGGGCATCGACTATGATTTTTACAGGTGTTAAAAAACTAATAGTTGGTGATGTTCCCTCCTCGGAACTCGGTGGCGTTATCAGTATAATCAAACTTACCTCTGATGCAACGCAGAGCGGCTGGGTGAGTGTTCTCTTTTTTGCTGCACTTATCAGCGTCAACTTGGGCGTTCTAAACCTTCTGCCTATCCCTGCTCTTGATGGCGGACATATTATGTTTAATCTTTATGAGCTTATCTTTAGGCGTGAAGCAAGTGAGGCGGTGATGATGAACTTTACCATAGCAGGTTGGATTCTTCTTGCAGGGCTTATGGGACTTGGAATTTTTAATGATATAAATCGATTGGTAGGATAAAAAATGACACAAACAGAGTATAAAATATATATAGATGATATAATCAGAAGAGTAGAGAGTGCAAGACTCAAAGTGAGTGGACACCATATAGTAAAAATTATAGCGGTGAGTAAATACTCCACTACTGAAGAGATAGAGAGTCTCTACAGGATAGGACAACGCGCTTTTGGAGAGAACAAAGTACAAGACCTCAAGGCAAAAGCTGCAGCCTTAGAGGAGCTACCGCTAGAGTGGCACTTTATCGGAAACCTACAAAAAAATAAGATTAACAATCTGCTTGATATAAATCCCACTCTCTTTCAAGCACTCGATTCACTTGAACTCGCAGAGGAGTTACAAAAAAGACTTCTAGCAAAAGATATGCAGCTCGATTGTCTTATGCAAATAAACTCTGCAAGAGAGGCTTCAAAGCATGGAGTAAACCCTGAAGATGCGCTCACAACCTACGCGCAGATAGAGCAAAAATGTCCAAATATTCAGCTTAAAGGTGTTATGAGTATAGGGGCGCACTCAAAAGAGAGAGAAGTAATCAAAAAGAGTTTCGAGACTACCTATGAGATATATAAACAACTGCCTAATGCTACTATCTGTTCTATGGGAATGAGTGGAGATTTTGAACTAGCTATAGAGTGTGGGTCAAATATGATTCGACTTGGGTCATTGATGTTTAACAAATAAATTTGTAAAAATTTAAGCCTAGTTTTCAGGCTTAAATCTATACCCCTTTATACTCCCCGCTTCTTCTATATAGACTTTTCCGTAAGAGATATTACGCGTTTTGTAAGAGATAACCAAATCCATACACTTTAATTTCTTTTTGCCATTGATAAAAATTCTATAGAGGATTCCCTTCTCTCCTCTATAAGTATTGATAGTAGTTTGATACCTTTTGATATCTCTGCTATCATCATAAAGCGTGACCATAGGGTTGCTTATAGGTAGATATCCATTTTCATAAATATAGACAGGGTAAACTTCTAAGTAGTTATCTCCAAACTCTCCAGAGACTCGTTTAGAGTAGAGTCCATACATAAACTCTTTTTTCTTAGACTTACTTATAGCTTTTCGCTTCACTTTTCGCGGTTTATCATCAAGACAACTAATATCAAATTTATGACTCAACTCTTTACGCCCAAAATAAATCCAACCAGTATCTGCTCTACCGGTATATTTTTTGAAGCTTGTATCTCCTTGCGGAAGATTTTTTTTCTCATCTGTTTTAACTTTTTTCTTTTTAAGCGTAACTGATTTTGAAGCATTTACTGCTTGAAATCCAAAATCCTTTTTTGCTTTTTTTGCTGTTTTTGAAACTGCAAAAGCTTTTCCTTTTTGATTTTGTACTCTTTTTCTTTGAGTCTCTGCTCTTTTTAAAATATATTTTTGAAAACGCTTTGTATTAACAGCATAGTTTTTATCTTTTAGTTGTATCTCAATACGTCTATTAAGGGCATTTGCTTCCTTTGTTTCGGCATTAACAAGAGGAGAACTCTCACCAAACCCCTGATAGTAGATATTGGAGTTTTTTCCCTCTTGCTTGTAGAGTTTTTTCGCAAGTGTCACAGCACGCTTTTTTGAAATAGCTAAGTTTGTTTTACTACCACCAACTTTATCAGTATGTACCGCAATAATAATCTGCTCTTTATTTGCTCTATCTGCTTGATTCAGAAACGACTCTATCTCTGTTAAACACTTTTTGTTCACCTGTGTCGAGCCTGTTTTATAACAGTTTTGAAAAGTACGAGTATGCCTCTTTTCAAATGCCACCTTCTCCTTCGCCAAACGCTCATGCATCTCTTTTTCTAAGGCTAACTCTTTTGCATGCATCTCATCTGGTGTCAACTCAGGTGTCTGGGTTGTAGAACAAGCGCTAAAAAGAAGGGCTACAACAACAAAGGTGGAGAATATTTTTAATCTATTTTGAAATTTATTTGTACTCTGTATCATGGACGCAATTTTAGCATATATTTTTAGCGTGACGCTTAAACCTTACAGCATTACTCAAAGGATTGTTTATGATTTTTTTTTGATACTCTATCATCTTGAAAAATGGCGTTAAAAAATTCTCTAAACTACTACTCGAAACTGATTCAATTTTCCAGTTGTTCAGAAGTTCTAAAACAACTAAAGTGGACTCTATGGTCGAGAGGTAATGCTCTTGAGGTTGCACTTTTATCTCATACTTAGAAGTTTGAAGCGTCTCAAAACTCATATGTTTTAGCATTTGCAGGTTTTGACTCTGAGTAAAAATCTTCTTTGCACACGCCCAAGTGGCATCTATGATAAATATTGCCAATTTTTGAGAGCTTTTTTTTGGATTAGTTTTGCTGAGATTGAGTGCATCATTAGATGGGAAGAGGATGTAGGAGTCATGCGTTTTTATAATCTCGTTAATTTGATTATGGTTTGAGAAATCGATGCCAATAAAAACTTCTGAGTTTGCAAGACTCAAATGAGTAAAAAAACCTGTATTGTTTTTTACCTTTTTAAACTCTTTTGGATGCATTAAGATAACAAACTTCGTCTCTGTCTCTACTGCTGATATATAACCACACATACAGGAACTCTTAGGTCTGTAACAGCTATAACACTTCTCTCTATCACCATAGTATGTTTTCATGTTGCAGATTATACTCAATAATTATCAATTATGTATATATAACTTCAAAAAAAGAGTTTATTAAGTAAGCTCAGTATATAATCTTCAAGTAAAATAAAACAAAAAGGGTAATCTATGATTAAAAAATTATTAGTTTCTACAGTTGCTGCTGCAACTCTCTCTACTGCTGTAATGGCAGATACATATGCTGGTGCTGGTTTAGCACTTGAGAACTATAGTAGTTTGGATATGGGTTTTGCACTCGTATTAGATGGTGGTATGACATTTGATGATGTTAAAGTTGGACCGGGTAAATTAGCTGCAGAGGGTGAATTAACATACTCAATAGTCTCACCATCACAAAGTTCTTTCGGTACGACTATTGACTACACTATAATGACACTTGGTGCGTATAGTGCGTATATTTTCGATATTAACAAAGAGTTGTATGTTAAACCTAGAATTGGTTTAATTTACAAATCTGTTGATGCAAGCGGTAGTGGTTTTGGTGCGATAGCTAGCACTAGCGCTATAGGTCTAGCATTTGGTGTTGGTGGTGGTTACAGACTAAATAAGCAAATGGATGTATATGCTGATTTCAACTTAGTTGATGGAACAGATATTACTCACATTACTGCTGGTGTTCAGTACCACTTCTAAAAGAGTTTTCTCTTTGTATAATGAGCGTGTAAGTTTGAAAACTTACACGCTCTATCTACTGTAGAATTTCCTTCATTACACTCTCTGTTAAACATTTAATGCCTAAACTGATTGCTTTATCATATTTACTTCCCGCATCTTCACCATAAATCAAAAAGTCTGTCTTTTTACTCACACTACTAGAGACCTTTGCTCCAAGACTCTCCAACATCTCTTTTATAACTCCACGAGATTCACTCATAGTCCCTGTTAAGACAACAGTTTTTCCCTTAAAAGGATTCTCTTTGGCCTCCTCTCTTTTTATAGGCTCTTGGGGCTTTAATAGCTCTTGGAGTTTTAAAATAGTCTCACGATTCACACGCACAAACTCTAAAACAGACTCAGCCATCTCCTCACCAATACCATCACAAGAGATAATCTCCTCTTTTGTTGCATCAATAAAAGCAAATCCAAATCGCTCTGCAAGCGTCTTGGATGCAACCTCTCCAATATGCTCTATTCCAAGTGCATTGATAAATCGCCAATACTCTTTTCCCTTTGATGCTTCTATGGAGTTCAGTAGGTTTTGTGCCTTTTTCTCTTTAAATCCTTCAAGTGTCAAAAGTTTCTCTAGAGTCAAATCAAAGAGATCGACTACACTTTTAACCAACCCAACATTAAAGAGTTGTTCTACTATCTTTACACCCAATCCATCTATGTTTAAGCAAGGCTTTGATGCAAAGTAGATGATAGAGTTTACCACTCTCGCCTCACACTCCAAGTTTTGACACTTTATAAGCACTTCCTCTTGAAGTAGTTCACTTTTGCAGACGGGGCAATGTGTTGGCTTGGTAAATATCTGCTCACTCCCATCCCTCTCATGTGTAAGCACTTTTATGATTTTTGGTATAACATCTCCACTACGTAGTATAATAACCTTATCACCCAAACGGATATCTTTTCGCTCTATCTCATCAAAGTTATGCAGAGTGGCTCTCTCAACGACAACACCATCAATATTTGTAGGCTCTACTACTGCTACAGGTGTTACGGCACCCGTTCTTCCAACTTGCAGCACTATATCTTTTACTGTAGTTATCTTCTCAACAGCAGGAAACTTGTAGGCAACTGCATAGCGAGGCACTTTTACAGTATAGCCCATATCTATCTGTGCAGCTATCTCATCTACCTTTATCACCATACCATCGAGCATCATGGCATAACTCTCTCTATCATGCATCATCTGTTGGTAAATAGACTCTATCTCATCTCTATCTTTACACACAGCTCTCTTAGGTGGTTTTCTAAATCCAAGCGAATAAATATACTCCATCTTTTTATGTAAAAGTTTCTGTGGCAGTGCATTCACACCTACTCCATAGGGTAAAAAGACCAAATTTCTCGATGCTGTTATAGTAGAGTCTAACTGACGCAAACTCCCTGCTGCTGCATTTCGAGGATTTGCAAAGAGTTGTTCTCCCTTTTTTAAACGCTCTTCATTGATGCGTTCAAACTCATCTTTAAAGATAACGACCTCACCACGAATCTCAATGAGTTCCTTATGTTCTATCTCTAAAGGAACCGAGTGTATCGTCTTTACATTTTGTGTGATAAGTTCACCCACACTCCCATCACCACGAGTGATCCCCTTGATAAGTTTTCCATCTTCATAGATAAGATTCAAAGAGGCTCCGTCATACTTTGGCTCACAGTAAAAAGTAATATTTTTATCGAGTTTATAGGTCTTAGTAAGCCACTTCTCAAGCCCCTCTCTATCAAAAACATCCTCAAGCGACCACATTTTAGAGAGGTGTTTCTCTTTTACAAACCCCTCACTCACACTATCGCCCACTCTTTGTGTCGGAGAGGAGGCTAAAATATCTTCGGGATGTGCCTCTTCGTAGTCTAAAACTTCATGATAAAGCCTGTCATACACCTCATCTGTCGTTATCGGGTCATCAAGTACATAGTAGTGTTTCGCATAGAGATTGAGCTTCTCTACCGCATTTATATATTCATTTTTTTTCATGGCATAATTTTATCTGAAAAAATCTAATTTTAAGAAGAAAGGATGAGGAAAAAGAGAGCCAGAAAAATGACTCTCTTAAAAGTTAGGCTATCTAGTCCGCAAATGGCCAGATATTAACACCTACTGTGACATTGTATCCTGTATCGTATGAAGTTTCTGTAACTGTTGAACCATAAGTTGCATACTCTACTGGTTGCCAAAATCTCCCCTGATAATCTACACTTGCTAGAAGTTCTAACTGAGGAATAATGTAATAGCTCAATCCCCCACCTATCTTTGCAGACATCTCCATTCTGTAGTCTTGATTTGCATACTTAGCATCTACTTTTCCTCCAGCAAAACCGTAAGTAATAAAAGGATTTAATCCCTTCACTCCCGTTTCAAACTGCCCCACATAATCAAAACCAACTTCAGTTAAAGCATTAGGAATTTTATTTCCATTTTTATCTGTCATCTCTGTTGATTGATAGTAAAGGTACCAATAATTATCACCCGGTGTACCAAAACCCAATTTAAACTTAATAGGCTGATAGGAAAAATCAAAATTAGTATCACTAAGTGAGCTACTATAAGAAGTAGTATTTGTCATTCCGCTCACCGCTACATAATCAACACCAAGCAGTAACTCTGCATTCGCACTCGTACTCAGCATTACTAATGCACTCATAGATAAAAGTATCTTTTTCATTTATTGTCACCTTTTTTAAAATATTGCAAATTATAACTATAAAAAACTTTTATTAAACTTTAAGATACCTCTATTCTAACTACTGAAGTAGCTTAGCAACTTCTTGAATTTCATCAATCAACGCCTCACGCGTCTCAAAGACAAGCGTTGTTCGTTCTTTGACATCCTCATGCAAAGGTGTAAAATCAAAGACTAAAACATAATGCAGTATCTTCACCTTATCACCATACAACTCTTCCCACTCCAAACTCATCTCCGCTACCTCACCTTGCATATCCACAACAACCGCTGGATAGAGTCGTGTTGTCTTACTCAGGTCTAAATCACCCTCTTTTGATTTATAAATCATCCTTCATCTCCTTGACTTTTTTGTATTTTATAATCCAACTAAAATAGAGTGCAGCTAAAAAAAAGCCAGCACCCAAAAGAGCTGTTATCATCTCTAAACTTACACTATGTTCTGCTAAAAACCCTATCATAAAAGAGGTAAATGCTGCTGTACTTAAAAAAAGCATATCATTATAGGCTACTATCCTGCCATAATACTTCTCTTCTATATTTTGTTGCAAAAGTGTATAGGTATATGACCAGAGTGTTGTTGTAAACATTCCTACCAGTACACTCGCCACAAGAGAGAGATAAAAATTATGCAGCAGTAATGCCCATAAAAGTATAGCAAATCCCTGTAGTACAAAGATAAAGACAACAGCTCTGTTAGTGAGATATTTACTCAGTAACAAAGGTCCAACAACAAGACCAATAGCACGTGATGAGTGCAAAAGTCCAAGTGCTAAAGAAATCGCTATGATAGTTGCGTAATATTTATCGACCATTAGAGCAACAAGTGCATCAAAAGCAGTCAAACCAACAAATGAGTGGAGTACCATAAGATGCAGAGCCAAAGTGTTTTTCTTAAGATATGAGAAGCTAGCAATCATCATCTCGAATATATTCTCATCGTTATGAATGAGTTTTATATCTAGCTTTAATGTTAAAAGTGAGAAAAATGCAACAACAAACATCGAAGCATCGAGTAAAAATGCCATTGTAATTCCTAAACTATAGACTACAAAGCCACTAATGGACATTCCTAGTGTGTAAGAAAAAGACCATATGATAGAGTGGAGTTCATTTGCCTTTTGCAAATCACTCCCTTTGAGTATTTTTGGGAGAAGAGACATCTCTGCGGTAAAGTAAAACGATGCAGCTGCCATTTTAAAGAATATAAAAATATAAAGCAGCCATAACTCCGAGACACTATCCACATAGATAAGTGAGAGCGTTGCAAATATCTCTATAGTGATAAGAGAGAGCATTAAAAATTTTGGTTTCAGACGATCTATTAGGCTCCCGGAAAATGGTGCTTGAATCACTCCTGCTAAAAAGTGAAGCATTGCGACAAATGCTACAATCGCAGCAGAAACTTTTAAATCCAGAAGAAGTGTATAGATAGCGACATTACTAAACCATGCACCAAAATAGACAATAAGCTGAATAAAAGAGAGCCTACGCAATATGCTATTTGATTGTAAAAGTCTTATATAGATTTTCATAAATGCAAGATTAGCATAAATTTTGCATATTTTATTAAAGAGATTGTTTTTTTTGTCGATGTAGTGTGTAATAGATATATTTGTTATAAAAAGGAGTCAGTCATGGATGGCATAGCAAATGTTGCAAGGCAACAACAATCACAAATCAGTTCTCCAGAATCTCAAGGAAGAGTAGCAGAGCAATCAGTACCGTCAAGTAAGATGCAAAGCACAACTGAAGCTGTCAAACAAGCAGTAGAAGCAACAAAAGACACTTCAACCAAGATAAATTCAAAAAAGGATGTTCAAGATTTGGTTAAAGAGCTTAATAAAGCACTCGAGCCGATGAATACAAATATCAAGTTTGGTGTGGATTCTCAGGATATTTTTTATGTATCTGTAATCGAAGCACAAACAAATAAAATGATTAGAAGGTTCCCTGCTGAAAAAGCTCAAGATTTTCTTCCTAAAATGCAAGAAGTAACGGGTATTTTATTTGATTCAAAAGGGTAAGGGTTTTTTTCTCCCTTTTGAGTTCTACTTGCTACACATCTTCTTCAAAAACTTCACACTCTCTTACATTTTTTCACTACAATTTTTACTATAAGCAACTAATCACATACATTTTGCTATAATCGCGTCAATTATTTCTCTATTACAAGGTTTTTATATGAAAAAAGAAGTGAAAAAAGTAGTATTAGCATATTCTGGTGGACTTGACACCAGTATCATTTTAAAATGGTTACAAGAAGAGTACAAGGCAGAGGTTATCACATTTACAGCTGACTTAGGTCAAGGTGAAGAGGTTGAACCTGCTCGCCAAAAAGCACTTGACAACGGTATTAAACCTGAAAATATTTTTATACTTGATATTCAAGAAGAGTTTGTCAAAGACTATGTATTTCCTATGTTCCGTGCAAATGCAATTTACGAAGGTGAGTATCTTCTTGGTACATCTATTGCGCGTCCACTTATCGCTAAAAAGCAGATAGAAATCGCCCAAAAGATGGGAGCTGACGCAGTAAGTCATGGAGCTACTGGAAAAGGAAACGATCAGGTGCGATTTGAGCTTGGATATCTTGGACTCAATCCTGACATCACAGTTATTGCTCCATGGAGAGAGTGGGATCTTAACTCTCGTGAGAAACTCTTAGCATACGCCAGAGAACATGGAATCAACATTGATGCAAAGCATGTTGATGCAGATGGAAACCCAACTGTCAGTCCCTACTCTATGGATGCGAATCTTCTACACATCTCTTATGAAGGACTTCACTTAGAAGACCCTATGAATGAGCCAGAAGAGAGTATGTGGTTATGGACTACATCGCCAGAAAATGCTCCTGATGAGAAAGAGTACATTACTATCGGATACAAAAATGGTGATCCAGTATCTATAAATGGTGAAGAGATGTCTCCTGCAACTATTTTACGCACGCTGAATGCTTATGGTAACAAGCACGGTATCGGAAGAATTGATATAGTAGAGAATCGTTTTGTCGGGATGAAAGCGCGTGGTTGTTATGAGACTCCGGGTGGAACTATTATGCTTAAAGCACACCGTGCTATAGAGTCTATCACGCTTGACCGTGAAGAAGCACATATGAAAGATGGCATGATTGCTAAGTATGCGGAACTTATATATAATGGTTTTTGGTTCTCTCCTGAGCGTGAAATGATGCAAGCAGCTATTGATGCAACACAAAAGTATGTTCAAGGAACAGTAAAACTTAAACTCTACAAAGGAAATGTTGAAGTGGTAGGAAGAGAGTCTGATATGTCTCTTTACTCTGAAGAACACTCTACTTTTGAAGAGGATGAAGTCTATAATCAAAAAGATGCAGAGGGCTTTATTCGCCTCAATGCACTTCGCCGTATTATTGCCGGCAAAAAAAGAAAAGTATAAAAAAGGAAAACAGTTATTATGAGTATGATTAAAATAGATATGAACTCTCCAGAGTTCATCGAGAGAATGGAAAAGACAGTTAAGTTTACAGATAAAGTTATCAAACAGTTTGGTTGGGAGTATAATCCCCAAGAGGAGGTAAACGAAGGCGTTCAGATGGGTCTTGCTCGTAACAAGATGATGTACAACAAACTCTTCTGCCCATGTTTTATGGTTGAAGAGGTAGATGGAAAACCACAATCAGTTGACAATAGAATCTGTCCATGTACTCCTGCAATCGAAAAAGAGATTCCAGAGGAGGGAAAATGTCACTGTGGTATCTTCTGTACACCTGAGTATGCAGCAGCACAACGCATCGAACTTGGTATGGAAGAGGCTGTACATACACACTCCCGTGGTCTTACAAAAGAGGAGTGTGAACAACTTCTAAACCAATCAGAACTTGATGGAGATGAACTCATTGCACTTCTTGAAGCGCGTGATCTTGGCATGGTAAACTTTACTATTGTAGATGTGCGTGAACATATGGAGTGGCAGATGGGTCATATTAAAGGGGCTGATAAACTTGTTCCTACCTCTTCATTTTTCCAGACTTGGGATGAAGCAAATTTAAGTAAAGATGAGCATATCATTCTCTACTGTCATGTAGGAAGTCGTTCAGCACATGTTGCAAGGATATTAACAGATATGGGTTATACAAAAATCGGAAACTTAACACACGGTATAGTTTCTTATGGGGGAGAAAAAGAGAGATAATGAAAGTTTTATTGATTAAAGATGTAAAAAGCTTAGGAAAAGCAGGTGAAGTAAAAGAGGTAAAAGATGGTTATGGAAAAAACTTTCTTATAGGCAAGGGCTTTGCAAAACACGCAACAGAAGAGATATTAGCACAGCACAAGGAGGAAGAAGCACAAAAAGCTGCTGCCTTGGCTGCTGATATTGAACTCCAAAAAGAGAATGCAAAAAAGCTTGAAAAAGCAGAAGTAATTATCACAAAAAAGATGGGTGATAATGGACATCTCTTCGGTGCTATCACAAAAGAGGAAGTTGCAAAAGCACTTTTTGAACAGCATGGTATAGAGATAGATAAAAAACACATCACAGATAAAAAAGTGATTAAAACTATTGGTGAGCATGACTTAGATTTAAAGCTAGGTCACGGTATCCACGCAACACTTCATGTGGATGTTCAAGGGGAGTAGTGTTTTACAGCACACTCTCTGCACTACCCCACAAGCTCCATAAAAGAGGAAATAATAAGAATGTTCGACGCTACTACGATACTCGCCTACAAAGGCAAAAACAAAGCTGTCATTGGCGGTGATGGTCAGGTTACTTTTGGTAACTCTGTTTTAAAAGGGAATGCAACAAAAATAAGAACACTCCATCATGGAAAAATATTAGCTGGATTTGCAGGAAGTACTGCTGATGCATTTAATCTTTTTGATATGTTTGAGGAGTTTTTAGAGAACAAAAGAGGAGATATCTTAAAATCTGTTATCGAGTTCTCTAAAGCGTGGAGAAAAGATAAGGTTCTTCGTCGTCTTGAGGCTATGATGATAGTTTTAAACAATGAGCATATCTTTATCTTAACAGGAAATGGTGATGTTGTTGAACCCGAAGATGGTGAGATAGCATCCATTGGAAGTGGAGGCAACTTCGCAATCTCCGCTGCAAGAGCGCTTAAAAAACACGCTTCACTAGATGAAGAGGAGCTTGTAAAAGAGTCTCTCTCCATCGCAGCAGATCTGTGTATCTATACAAACCATAATATAAAAACGCTTATTTTAGAGGATAAGAAAGCATGAATTTAACACCTAAAGAGATAGTAGAATATCTTGACCAGTATGTCATTGGTCAAAAGAGTGCAAAAAAGACTATAGCACTTGCACTTCGTACACGCTATAGACGAATGCAGTTAGATGAAGATCTTCAAAATGAGATAATGCCAAAGAATATTCTTATGATTGGCTCAACCGGTGTTGGAAAAACAGAGATATCTCGTCGATTGGCGAAAATGATGCGAGTTCCTTTCATAAAAGTAGAGGCGAGTAAATATACGGAAGTTGGTTTCGTTGGGCGTGATGTGGAGTCTATGATACGCGATTTGGTTGTCAATGCTATTAGCATAGTAAAAGCAGAGCAGGAAGAGGCAAACAGAGAGAAGATAGATAACTATGTTATAAACAAGATAGTAGAGAAACTACTTCCTCCTCTTCCAGAGGGAGCAAGTGAGTCTAAAAAAGATGACTATCAACGACTTTTAGAGTCTATGGAAAAACGCGTAGAGTCTGGAGAGATGGATGATAAAATAATCGAACTTGAAGTAAGTAAACTCAATGTAGAGTTTGATGATACCGGACTTCCTCCGGAGATGGCAAAAGTACAAGAGAGTTTTTCAAAAGTTTTTGCAACTATCAATAAAGAGGATAACAAAAAAGAGGTCACCGTCAAAGATGCAAAAGTTCTCCTTCGCCAAGAGGCAAGTCAGAAACTCCTCGATGCATCTAGCGTAAATGCAGAAGCGCTGCGTCGTGCGGAGAATGGCGGAATCATATTTTTAGATGAGATTGACAAAATTGCACTAAGTGAAAAATCTTCAGGAAGAAACGATCCTTCTAAAGAGGGTGTTCAGCGTGACTTGCTTCCAATAGTGGAAGGGAGTAGTGTCTCTACTAAATATGGCACAATAAATACAGACCATATTCTCTTTATTGCAGCGGGTGCTTTTCATGTAAGCAAACCAAGTGATTTGATTCCTGAGCTTCAGGGGCGTTTTCCTCTGCGAGTAGAGTTAGAGTCTCTAACAGAAGAGACACTTTATCAAATTCTCACACAGACACAAAACTCTCTACTAAAGCAGTATGTAGCGCTTCTTAGTGTTGAGGGCATGACACTAGAGTTTGACGATGCAGCTATTCGTGCTATTGCTAAACTTGCACACCGTGCAAATGAGAACACAGAAGACATTGGAGCAAGAAGACTTCATACAGTTTTAGAAAATATCTTAGAGGAGATTAGCTTTGTGGCTGATGAGTACGAGGGAAAAACTTTTACTATCACAAAAGAGCTTGTCCATGAAAAACTCGAAGAGGTTGTTGAAGATGATGACCTCTCTCGATACATCTTATAAAGGTTTTAAATGAGTAAAGCAGGTTTTGTCTCTCTTATAGGGCGTCCAAATGCGGGTAAAAGTACCCTAATGAATTCACTCCTTGGTGAAAAAATAGCGATGGTAAGTCAGAAAGCAAATGCTACAAGACGCCGTTCTAACGCTATAGTTATGCTTGATGATACACAGATTATCTTCGTAGATACACCGGGTCTTCATGAAAGAGAGAAGGTGTTAAATCAGTTTATGCTCGATGAAGCACTCAAAGCGATGGGTGATTGTGATCTCATCGTCTATCTGGCACCTGCAACGGATAGTGTTGAACATTATGAAAAGTTTTTAAAGCTCAATAAAAAAAAGATTAAACATATCATTGTCATCAGTAAAATAGATCAGGTAAAGCAGGAAAAACTTTTTAAAACTATTGCATCATACAACAAATTTTCAGACCATTTTGAAGCGCTTATACCTGTCTCTATCTCTAAAAGAGTTGGACATGAGGATCTCCTAAAGGTGATTGCACAAAATCTTCCAGAATCCCCTTTCCTCTTTGATCCTGAAGATTTAACGAGCGAACTTGTTCGTGATATCTACGCAGGATTTATTCGAGAGGCTATTTTTGAAAATGTTAGCGATGAAGTACCATATGAATCAGATGTGATTATTGAGAGTATTGAAGAGGAGAATCATGTAGATGTCATTAATGCTTTGATTATTATCGAAAAAGAGTCTCAAAAAGGCATCATCATTGGAAAAGGTGGTGAGTCTATTAAAAGAATTGGTAAATCTGCCCGAGAGAAGATAGAGCGACTCAGTACAAAAAAAGCCTACCTGAATCTACAAGTTGTTGTAAAAAAAGGGTGGACAAAAGATGTTAACTTTTTAAAAGAGATAGGATATGATAGTGCAAAATAAGCCATTCATCTTTTTCACTACAATAGTTCTCTTCACTTTGATAAGCACAACTCTTATGGGTGATGTACTAACACTCTATCGGCTCCATGGAATTCAAAACCTCCAAAAACAGATGGATTATGATCTTACACAAAAAAAATATTGGAGTGATTACTTAGCCGATAAAGATACTACATTTGGTTATCTTGAATCTTATACTAATGTCCTCCTCTGCAATAAATCTCTCTCTACTCTAGCACTCTATACAAAAAATGACGATAATAATTTTCAACTACTTAAAGAGTATAGTGCCTATACAGGAAAAGTAAAGGGTGATAAACTTCATGAAGGAGATTTAAAAACACCTGTTGGTGTCTATACCCTTACAAAAAAACTTGATAAAGTAGATTCATTTTATGGTCCCATGGCTTTTGTGACCTCTTATCCAAACTCTTATGATAAGTACAAAGGGAAAGATGGTTCAGGTATCTGGATACATGGACTACCTATCAAGCAGGAGCGAAATAAGTTTACTAAAGGATGTATAGCTATAAACAACCAAAGTATTGAGTGTCTTGATAGACATATAAATATTAAAAAAACCATCCTTATAATTCATGAAGATACAAATGATAAAAAAGCAAGTAAAGAGGAGTTAGTCACACTTCTTACAAATCTCTATGCTTGGCGATATGCTTGGCTCTATAATAAAACAGAAGATTACTTAAATTTTTATGATGATGCATTTATCCGTTTCGATGGTATGGATATAAAGAGATTTAAAAGCTATAAAACGCGAATTTTTAATAAGGGTGAGAGTAAAACCATTATCTTTAACAATATCAATGTAATACCCTATCCCGGTGAAGAGAATCTCTTTAAAATCACCTTTTTTGAAATTTACAAATCAAACAGTTTTGCTTTTAGCGGACAAAAAGTGCTTATTGTAAGGCTTGAAGATAACAATATGAAAATTATCACAGAGAAGTAACCTTGAGATATTTTGTACCTTTTTTTCTCCTCTTAACGCTCACTCTCAATGCACACATACAACTTATAAAAAAAGAGAATAGTGACTCCAACACTACACTCCTTGTAATCGGTGGTATTCATGGTAATGAACCGGGAGGCTATTTTGCAGCTTCTATTCTTGCGCAATATTACAACATAACATCAAAAAATCTCTGGATAATCCCAAATCTTAACCAAGAGAGCATTCGTAACAATCGCCGCGGCATACATGGTGATATGAACCGTAAATTTGCAAAGATTAAAAAAAATGATAAAGATAAAAAGATTATTGAAGAGATAAAAAAAATCATATTGTCTCCTAAAATCTCTCTCATCTTAAATTTACACGATGGACATGGTTTTTATAGAAAAAAAAATCAGGGAAGTATCTTTAATCCTAATGCATGGGGACAAACTTGTGTCATTGATCAATGTTCTCTTAAGAAGACTCAAGAGTTTGGAAACCTTAATGATATTGCAATGGAAGTGAAAAATAATGTAAACAAAAAACTTTTAAAGAGTCATCATAGTTTTAATGTCAAAAATACAAATACACAATATGATGATGAGGCTATGCAACTATCACTTACTTACTTTGCTGTTACAAATAATAAACCTGCCTTTGCCATAGAGACAAGTAAAAACCTCTCTTCACTAAGTCAAAAAGTTTTCTATCAACTCTTAGCGATAGAAGAGTATATGAAAATTATGGGTATTGGATTTATAAGAAATTTTGATTTAAATGAAAAAGAGATAGCAAAAATTCTTAAGAACTATGGAACTTTAAGCATAAATAGTAATATTTTGTTGAATTTAAGTGATATAAAAAAATCTTTAAGCTATATTCCGATAAAATCAAAAAGTAATGCATTTGAATTTTCTAATACATTAGGAGATATTAAAAAAAGCAGGGGAAGATATAGAGTCTATATTGGTAATAAGCTGATTACTACTCTTAAGCCCCAATTCTTTAAAATCTCTCATAGTTGCAGTAATAAATTTGATTTTATTATAGATGGTAGAAAAATTTCTGCAGATTTTACTTCAGAAATTTTTGTAAATACCGATTTTAAGGTTATAAAAAGCGGTGGGTACCGTGTAAACATTATCGGATACTATTCAAGAACAAGAAAAGATGAGAGTGGTGTCACAATTTCGCTGAAAGATTTAAATAAAAATTATTCAGTTGATAAGAAGCATAAGGTTTATAGAGTTGAATTTTACAAGAAAGATGAATTTTGTTCCATGTTAATGGTTCATTTTAAATAGGATTAAAATAAATGAATTTACAATCACAACACTCTTTTTCAAGTGTCTTATCTGTTAATCCATATAAAGATGTTTATATTAGTGGTGTCTCAAGTCAACTGATTCAGACCAGTTCACCTCAATTTTCAAAAGACCAGTTTGCGCTCTCGTACATTAACACAAAAGGGTTTATTACCGCCCAGATAGAGATTAGTAAAAATATCCCTGAAGAGGATTTATATGATGCCATCAATTCAAAAGCTTACTATGAACTCGCTCTTGATCAGGCTGTTGAGTACCAAATCCAGTATGTTGAAACTTTTCAAAATTTAGATGAAGAAAATAGACACTTCCATGTTTTTATTGTGGATCCCTTGGATATTACACATACCTTTGAAACTGTTATTGAAAAAATCAAATACCTAGATGTCATTATACCTGTCCCCCTACTCATTAAATCACTCTATTCAAAAGAGATTATTGATAGTGCAGGTATTCATGCTTTTGTATATATTCAAGAAAATGATGCTTTCATCACGATTTACAAAGATAGAGAGTTTGTTTATACAAAATCTATTAAATTTTCTCTCTTAGAGATGCATGAGAGATTTTGTGAACTTTATGGTGAGAGAATAGACTATGAAAGTTTCCAAAACTTCTACTCCACAGTAAACCTAAAAGAGACAAATAGTGACTATAAAGAATATTTTATAAAACTATACAAAGAACTTTTTGCGAATGTGAATGATATTTTAACATATGCAAAACGTGCTTTTGAGATAGAAAAATTTGAGCATGTTTATATAGGTTCCCAACTTGAAAGTGTTACAAAACTCGATGAGATGCTTGAAGTTGAACTTCATATCAAATCTAGTGAGTTTAATTTTGACTATGGCTACGAGAGCGAAACATATGTAGATCAACTGCATGCTCTTATGCATGTATATACAACGGTACCTGAATCTGAAAGATATGAGTGTAACTTTAGTATTTATCACCGTCCACCAGCATTTGTTAAAAGAGAGAGTGGTAAAATAATTCTCCTTACAGCTGCTTCTTTTATCCTTGCATTTGCATACCCTGTTACCTACTGGATACTAACCTATGCACAAGAGCTTCAAAAAGATTTACTTGCACAAGAGTTTAGAGAGGTTCATAATCTCAAAACAACACGTCAATCAACACTAAAAAGTAAAAATGCAGACAAAGAAAAAGCACTAACACTACTGAAGATAGAACAGGATGAATATAACAATAAGAAAAATACTTTAATAAAGATACATGATGTAAAAGTCAACTATCCAATGAAAGCAAAGATAATTGCTACATTTACACAAGACTTAAACAAATATAATGTTAAAATGGAATCTCTGCTCTATGGTGAAAGTAACACTACAAAAACATTTGACTTTAATCTTGTAGCCGCTAAAGATAGAAGAATTACTAAACTTGTACAAGAGCTTACTAAAAAATATGAAAATAGCTATAAGTTTGAACTAAATACTATCTCATATGATGAAAAAAGTAAAAAATACTTTAGTCAGCTAAAGGTAAATTTATTATGAAAAACAACCTATTGAACATCAATGTAGAAGATTATCTTCATGCTATAGACCAAGCGTTTGCTGAGAAGAGTCAGCGAGACATATACATGACATATATCATGATTGTTGGTGGAATATTTGCATTTGCATACTCTCTTTTTTGGGATAGTTCCTTTAACAATTTTCAAAAAACTCGTGCAAGTGTAGTTGAATATCAACAAAGAATAGAGAGTGATAAAAACTATCTTGCTCAAAATCCACTCTCAAAAATCAAGCAACTTGATCAAGAGATTGAAAAAATTTATACTGATATGGCAAGTGTCAAGGATAACAATGCTTACATTAAGACGCAGATTGAAACAATTGCTTCTCTAGTTTATGATGAAAGAACGTGGGGTGAATATCTAGATTCTATTTCAAGTAATGCACAAAAAAATCAGATTAAGCTTAAAACACTTACAAATGTTTATGCAGACAATTCACATGCGTTCGGACATATTTTAGATATTAGCATTCGTGCAACAGGAAAATATAAAAATACACTCAAGTTTATAAATTCACTTGAACAGAGTGAACTTGTTGTCGATATACACGATATAAATATGTCTGCTAGTAAATCTCTACAAACAGATTTAAACATCTCAGTATGGGGGATTACATACTAATGAAAAATACAACAATAATTCTCTCTCTACTTCTTAGCGTGTCAGTAGCGACGGCAGATGAACTCTCATGGGTAAACAAGCAGGTAGAGGCTATTAAGCCTGAACGAAAAGGGCTGGATTTCAGAATTCTAAAAAAGATTAAAAGCCCGTTTATTTTTTTAAAAAAGAACCGTGTAACTGTTAAAAAAGAGGCACCACAGGCTTCTCGTCGCTCTGTTTCTGTTGTTTCAAAACAGCAAAGTAAAAGCTATTGTAAACCACCTGTCAAACATGTTTCAGGAGTTTTAGTTCTCAATGCTACTATGAATAACTCGGTAATGATAAATGGAAAATGGTACAAACTAGGAGATAGAGTTAGCGGATACAAAATCAAAAGTATTAATGGTAACTCTGTAGTATTAGCTAATTCTGAAAAAAAGATACTTCTTTCAACAAAAAGTCGTAGTAATAAAATAAAATTTCTAAAATAATAAGTAGGATCTCAAAATGAAATATATAAAAACATCAATCCAATCAATACTTTTAACAGCCCTGTTAAGCACTAGCAGTTTTGCCGATTGTTCTTATGAGCTGTTTAGTATAAGTGCAGCAAAAGATACTAAAATCATTGATTTTGTTGATCAGCTAAGTGATGAGTGTGGCTTTAGTGTAATAGTGACAGATCCAAATGCTGAAAAGTTTTTAAACACTACACTTAACAAAACAAATCTTAAAAACTTAACGATAGATGAAGTCTTAAATATTATTTTAAGTGAAAACAATCTGTCATATACTCTTGAAAATAATCTACTCAAAATATCCTATCTAACTACAAAAGTATTTGAGATAGACTACATTCTCTCTCAGCGTAAAAGTAAAGGGAGTACCGATGTCACTTTAAGTTCAAGCTCTCCATCTGATCAAGGAGGTATGTCAGCTGGTGGTCTAGGTAGTTCTATGGGTGGTTCTACAGGTAGTAGTGCCATGGGAAGTAGTTCTACTACTGGAGATTCTGGCAGTAGTGACTCTCAAACTGGAATAACAATAGAGAGTAGTGATGAAGTTGTCTTTTGGAAAGAATTAGATAAGGAATTTCAAAGTATTTTAAATCGTCCACATGACTCATATAAAGCATCTGCTCCTATAATCAATAAAAATGCAGGTCTAATTACTGTGACTGCTACAGAAAAACAACTGAAACGTTTTGAAAGATATTTAAAACGCCTTCAAAACAAGGTGCAACTACAAGTCTTGATTGATGTGCAACTCCTTTCAGTAACGATGGATGAAGGAAAAACTACTGGTATTGATTGGAAACAGCTTTATGCTCTCCAAAATGTAGATATCTCTTTTAAAAGAAGTAATGATAATGGAGGTACTACTAGTGATACTACAACAAGTAATACGGCAACTGGAGCTGTTGCCAATACTGTTGATAGCTTTACGAACCTTGTAAATATAGAAGCGAAAGGTTCCTTAAAGGAGGTCATTAAATTTTTACAAACACAGGGAAATGTCAATGCAATCTCAAATCCAAAAGTCCTTACTTTAAACAATCAACCTGCTCTGATTACTGCGGGAACAGAATATTTTTACAAAGTTACTAGCACACAAACCTTAGCAGGAGGTGCAGGAGCGGGTGCGCAAAGTGCAAATGAAAATATCCAATCAGTATTTGCAGGTGTACTGCTTACAATCACTCCGGAAATATCTGATGATAAAACAATAACACTCAAAATAAATCCATCTCTCTCTGAAACATCAGAAGATATTTCACAAACAAGCAATTCAGATAGAAATATGCCACCAGATTTAAATCGCCGTCAACTCTCATCAGTTGTAACCGTAAAAGATGGCAATAGAATCATATTAGGTGGACTTATCAATACAAAGAATAGTGTAAATACACATAAGGTTCCTCTTCTTGGAGATATCCCTGTAATTGACTATCTTTTTAAGTATGAAGAAAAAGTTAGAAAGGTACAAGAGCTTGTTATTATTATAGAGCCACATATTGTTCACAAAGAAATAAATAATGTCTCCTTAGCTGATTTAGGCTATGAGGGATTAAGTGATGATATGGTTATGAAAGAGAGAGCTTCAAATGTGAAACAAACAAACAACTTAACAATAAAAAATACACCAAAAGTTGGTCTAAAAGTACCTACTAGATTAAAAAATGAAAAATAGGAGTAGAACTTAATGGAAAGTATCTTTGTAAATTCAAAAGATGTTTTCTTAGATGTAGTCAATGCTAAAGACTATATCCAACTCGACAGAGTCTCTACTATTTATCAATCATTAAAAGACTCTATAAAAAAGCCTTTAAAAATGATTCTGCTCTATGGAAAACCGGGGACGGGTAAGAGTATGTTTTTAAATAAACTTTACAAAGATATCTCTACATCTAATGAGATATTTCTCTACAATACCCCAATTTTAGATGAAAGTGAATTTTATAAGACTCTCGCTCAAGATGTTTTTGGTACGAAATATAGTGGAGAACTAAACTTCACCCAGTTTATGAAGATTGTTGAATCGAAAGAGAAACAGAGTGTGCCTGTTGTTCTTTTGGATGAAGCACAACTCTATTCTGAAGCACTTATGGAAAAAATCCGTCTTCTCTCTGACACAAGAACAATAAAATTTGTTATAACACTCCACAAAACAGAAAAAGAGGATCTCATTGCTAAAGAGCATTTTCAAACTCGCATTTGGGAGAGTATAGAACTTGAAAATGCATCTAGTGGTGAACTCAAAATTTATATTCAAAAAAAACTCATGAAAGCAAATTGTTTTGATACAGCAAATATGTTTAATGCAAAATCTGTCAACCTTATTCATAAAATTACTGATGGAAACTATCGTGATACAAATAAACTACTCTACACACTCTTTGAACTCTATGCACTCTATGAGAGTAATCATCAACTCTCTTCAATTAAAACAGATCAAATTTCGCATAAACTCATAGAGATGTCTGCAATTCATGTAGGTCTTATAGATGCTTAATATCCGAGAATTAGAGCAAAGATGGCTCAGATATAAAATAAAATCCTATACTCCATATATCATCATTGGCATTAGTATTCTTGTAATTTTATCCTTATCTGTCATCTTATTGAGCAAACAAGAGAGTAATTCTTCTGCAAGTAACATAAAAAAAGTACCTGTAAAAACGCTAAAAGAACAAGAGCCTATAAAAAAAATAAAAAGCAAAAAGAAACAAGAAACTTCTCAAAAATCTAAAGTTTCTCAGACAACTATAAAAACAAACCAAAAAGAAAAACATACACATACTATAGTTAATGAAAGCAAGCAACAAGCAATGAGAAAAGTACAACTCTCTCCCTCTTTAGACTTTATGAGAAAAATGCAAGATTCTGTACAACCTTACTATCGTAATGATAGAGAACCTGATATGAAAGAGAATCAACAAAAACAAAAGCGATATCCACAACAATCTTCAATACCAACAAAAGAACAAATAATAAAGCCGCAAGTAACTGATAATACAGCAGGTGGTATTGATATTCAACGAAAAAATACTCAAAATGATATTTATGAAATCATTCAAAGATTTGAAAAAAATAACAACCCCGTGTTAAGCCTTTTTGTTGCAAAAAAATATTATGAATTAGGAGAGTATAGAGAGGCCTACGATTATGCTTTAAAGACAAATAATATTGATAAAAATATAGAAGAGAGCTGGATTATTTTTGCAAAATCACTTGTAAAATTAGGTAGAAGAGACAAAGCTATATCGACCCTGAGAACTTATGTAAACTATTCTCACTCGGGGAATGCACGAAATCTTTTAGAAGAAATCAAATCAGGAAAGTTTAAATGAAGATAGTACTACTACTTTTAATGATTACATCACTCTATGCGGATATAAAACAGAAAATGTTTAATTTATATCAAAATAAAAAGTACGAAGATGTGTGTCAAATAGGTTTTGATAACTTTAAAAAAAATAAACGGGATGAGGAGTTTGTCTCTCTCTATGCTTTTTCCTGTCTAAAATCTGACTACATAGATAGATTGGCAGTCCCTACAGCAGTTTTAAAAGCATCTAGAGAGGCTCGTGCCAACTCTGCATATTTTTCTGTAATTTTGATGCAAAAAAAGCTACTCTATCATGCTTTGGTGGACAACTATGACCTTTCGGAATTTAACCTTCCTACTACAGATTATGTTTTATCAAGAGTTTTTGACCTCTATTCAAAAATTGGAAAACATAAACCGAGAGCTTTTTACCTTTTTGAAGATCCAAATGATTCAAAATTAACCTATAAACTCTATTTATCTAAAGACTATAAATTAAATAAGATGATTATAGAAGAATATTATGATACAATAACTATTAAACGACATGTTTACTGGTAGGAGTGTAGTGTGGATAGAATAACCGCCGACTTATTAGCTGATGGATCCATCATGAAAGGGCAGGTTCATAGACTGCTAGAGAAAGGAATAAGTGAAAATCTTATCCTTAGAGATATCACACTCTCTGGTTTTATGACTATGGACAGATTAATTCGTTATATTGTCCAAAAAGTACGAGATGGGGTGTATGATCTCTCTATAATCGATGATTATGACTATATTAGTGAAAAAGCTGTTTTAGAAAAACTCGCAGAAGAGTTGAACTGCCAATTTATTGACTTAGACTCTATAGATATGGATTATAATCTTATGAGTAAGGTGCCTCTTGCACAACTCCAAAAATATAATGCAATCCCTATCTCTCAAGATGATATGAATGTTATCATTGCCTTTAATGATCCTCTTAATATAGACGCGCAAGAGGCAATTCAGAGGCTTTTTCCCCGTAAAATTCTCAAAGTTGCTTTAAGTACCAAAAAACAGATTGCATCATATCTCTATAAAATTGCACTTAAAGATAGTGTTAAAGATCTTGTAAAAAAAATAAAAGAAGAACTCAATTCAATCAGTACACTTGAAGAACAGCAAGAGGCTTCTTCTGTACTACAACTTATTGATGTTATTTTAAAAACCTGTATTAACTCTCGTGCAAGTGATATACATATTGAACCGACTGAGAAAAACTGTGTAGTAAGAGCTAGGGTTGATGGAAAACTTGTAGAGACTTTTATCTTTGAAAAAGAGATATACCCTCCACTTGCATCAAGATTAAAGCTTTTAGCAAACTTAGATATTGCTGAAAAAAGACGACCACAAGATGGACGTTTCTCAACACTAGTAGGAACGAGAGAATATGATTTTCGTATCTCAAACCTACCTATTCTTTATGGTGAGTCTATTGTTATGCGTGTTCTTGACAAAGAAAAAGCCCTTGTAAAACTTGAAGATGCAGGTATGGATAGTGCAAGTTATCATAAACTCATCAAAGGTTTACAAGCACCGTATGGGATTATCTTAGTAACTGGTCCAACTGGATCTGGTAAAACAACTACCCTCTATGGAGCATTGAATGAACTTAGAAATGTAGAAGATAAAGTTATTACGGTTGAAGACCCTGTTGAGTATAGAATGAACCTCATCCAACAGGTACAAGTAAATGCAAAAGTAGGACTCAGTTTTGCTGATGCCCTGCGTTCCATCCTGCGTCAGGATCCCGATAAGATTATGATTGGTGAGATTCGTGATCAGGAAACCTTGGAGATTGCTATCAAAGCTGCACTAACAGGACATATGGTTATCTCAACACTACACACAAATGACTCTATTAGTG
>JALWSY010000048.1 GCA_027083035.1 Sulfurimonas sp.
CCTCACTCCAAGCGATCAACTTAGCACCTCTTGCAATGGCAATCTCTGTTTTTCTAAAGAGCCTCTCACTATTTTTTTCTCGCTGCTCTTTGGTAGGAAGACCACCGCTAAGGTCTAACTCACTGCTAATAGCACTAACTACTATTTGCGTAGAGGGATTAATACCATTTGCTATACGAACAACACCATAGATATAAAAGAGCAAAAAGATAGTAGCAAATCCAACGGCCATTTTATGCAGATTCTTTCTCTCTTTGGAGGCTATATAGGCACTGACAAAAGCTGAAGTAAAATAGAGAAAAAAAGAGCCAAAACTCATACCAAAAAGAGATGCAAACTGCATAAATGCCTGAGTATCAGCTTGCGTATAAAAGAGTGTACCCCATGATCCCATTGCAGAATCATAATTTATCCACTCCATAAGACTCATAAGTGAAGCAAACAGCAAGACTCCCCAGATATCACCTACTCGTCTACGCAATTTCTCAAAAATCCAAACAAACACAAATGTTCCAAATGCTGATGGTATTGAAAACATTAGTGCAAATGCCACAGGCATAGGCTCGGTAATAATTTTTACAATCTGTAAAAAGTAACCAATTTGCAGTAAAATCGCTATAATAAACCACTCTTTTTTATTATGAGATTCTCGCACAAGTAGTAGTAGTGGTACATAAACAATCCATGCCAATGGCGCTACATTATAACGCAAACCTACAAGCCCAAAAAACAGCACACTTAGGATGTAAAGCACTCTTTTATCTAACATTTCACCCCCTTAAATAGAGCTTCTATCTGCTGATTTAAAAGTGTTGGATAAACTTCAGGAGACTCATTTAGAAGAAGCAGTGCAGAGCCAAAAAAGAGAGAAGAGAGTGTCAAAAACAGCCTCTGAATATCGATATCTTCTGGAAGTTCCCCTGATTCAACGGCTTTAACAAGCAAAGGCGGGACTATCGTCTCTATCCCTCCATCTGCAAACTCTTCTATCCCTTCAATCTCTGTGAAAAAAAGCCACTTCTCTGCATCAGATACGGTATGCGCTTTTACATTACTCTTTTGGGTATGAAAGGCGATTATCTCTAACATTATTTGAGGATGCTCAGCTATCTCTATAGCACTTGATGCAAATATAGCACTAATAGCCTCTATATATGAGTTACTCTCCTTGAGTGCTTGCTTCGCAATAACATTCATCTCAGTCGCCCACATTTGAATGAAGTAGTAAAGCATATCCTGTTTTGAGCTAAAGTAGTTAAAAAATGTAGGCTCAGATATTTTTGCTTTTTTAGCAAGATCTCTAATACGCACTTGTGAGAGAGTCTTGGTCTCTAACTCCTCTAAAAGAGCTTTTAGTAGATCAGTTTTAGTTACGGCATACTTTCGCTCTCTTTGAGAGAGAGCTTCAATCTTATCTCTGTTCATAATTAAAATTATAGCAAACTATATTTTTATAGTCAACTATATTTTATTTTTTTATTGTCAAAACTTCAAAAGCCCCCTTTTGAAACTCATACTCACTTTTTGTTATTGTATAAGTATGACCATTTTGATCAAGATACTCCAACACTGCGTTAAGATGGGGTGATGGGCTATTGTCTAAAGAGAGTAGAGGAAAGATACGCACCTCTTTAGCGACTCGTAACATCTCTTTTATAGATTCTAAATGAAAGGTCGTATCAAAATGTTCACTATATAAGAAGAGAAAGTGTGAACTCCACGCCAGGTCAAAGGCT
>JALWSY010000049.1 GCA_027083035.1 Sulfurimonas sp.
AATTCATAAACATCTCCCTCATCAAAGATAGAAGCTACTGGATAGGAGAGATAGTTCGTAACGGTTGAGAGCGCAAAAACATCTCCCTCATACCAAAGATACTTAATACCAACTTCTAAAGAGTCGATATCACTCCCTGCATCACTTATATTATAAGCACTCTCTAAAGTAAACTGCATATTTGGAATGAGTCCATAGTTAAAATCGATTATAGGTGCTTGATAGAGAGTAGATACATCTTTTTGCACAGATAGTGCTAAGTTTATCTCAAACTCCCCATACTCAGGAACAAAGGGGTCATTACTCAACATAGGAGGACCAGCAAACAAAGAACAAGACAAAAGAAGAAGTAATTTTCTCATAAACAAATTCTATCAAAACTCTTGTTAAAATCAAAACATTTCTGTACAATAAAAAAATGAAAACATATAATATATTTACAAACAAAGAAGATAGACTACCGGAGGGGAAGGCAGACTTTTTACTTGCTGCCTCGGTTACAAAAACTTGCGAGATAGAGGGGATCACCCAAGCGGGTATCCCCGGAAAAATAGCCTACACACCAACACTTGATGCAGAGTTTATAGTGACACAAAAACTCTTCTCTATGCCGGAGATTGCAGAGACTCCTAGCGGGGTTCCCACTCCAGCACTTATGACACGAGCGGTTCATAACCTTGATGCCTTTAGCACTATTGAGATACTTGACTTAGGGCTTGAAGTCAAACCCCAAGAGGTGACACTTCATAACTTCGACATCAAACCATCACAAAGTATTGCTCAGGGTGCAAATATTGATGCAAAAGAGGTATTTACCAAAGGTATGGCTTTTGGAAAAAGCTATGAGTTAAAAGGAAACTACCTTATCTTAGGAGAGAGTACCCCGAGCGGTACAACGACTGCTACAGCTTCTGCACTCGCTCTTGGATTTGAGTGTGCTGATGATTTCTCTTCAAGTTTTTTAAATGTTCCAAATGATATCAAAAAAGCGACACTTGATGCAGCACTCTCACATATAGATGCAAGCATGAGTAATTTTGAGAAGCTTGGAGTAGTAAGCGATAATATGCTTCTCTTTTGTGCAGGTTTTTTACTTGAAGCGAGTCGAAGGTTTCATGTAGTTTTGGCAGGGGGAACACAGATGGCAGCTTGTCTGCTTATCGCTGACAGACTTCGTGAAGATGTTTTGATGCAGCCCAAAGCTGAAAATATCACACTTGCAACAACTGCGTGGGTAGCAAAAGATGAACACTCGGACATCAAGCACATCTTAGAGCAACTCAGCTATACTCCACACGCTATCTATACAGAACTTAGTTTTGCAAACGCAGAGATACCTGTACTCAAAAAGTATGACGAGGGTGAGGCAAAAGAGGGCGTGGGAGCGGGTGCTGCTCTTGCCTATGCAAGTGCTAACAAACGCACTAACAAAGAGGTCGTTGATGCAGTAGAGCTTATCATGTATGGGATGATGTAGGCATGACGCTCTTTATAGGTGGCATCAAGAGTGGCAAGAGCAGAAATGCTGAAAAGTACATACTCAAAAAAAGTCAAGAAAAGCCTATTTACCTCGCAACAAATGAGTTCTTTGATGCAGAGATGCAAGAGAGAGTAAAGAGGCACAAAGAGCAAAGAGCAGAACAGTTTGTAACCATTGAGGAGCCGCTTGAACTCTTTAAAATCATAAAAAAAAATAACAAACCTGTTTTAGTGGAGTGTGTGAGTATGTGGATAAACAATATGCTCTATCATAAGCGAAGTGAAGTAGAAATACTACATCAACTGCACCAAATTACAGAGTTAGACAGAGAGATTGTTTTTGTCATCAACGATGTAAGTTGCTCCATAATCGCCGCCGATAAACTCTCAAGAGATTTTATAGATACGAATGGCAGGGTTGCACAATATTTAGCTCAAAATTGCAAAACAGTCTATAACACCATCGCTGGTATAAGTGTGCAGATAAAATGAGGCTCGCTCAAGGCTTTGCACTCGCATTTTCTATGCTGAGCATCATCCCCTTTTTTAAAGTGCATAATTTCTTTAAAGGTATCAACGCCTACTCTGCTATGTTTTACCCCTTAGTAGGTTTTCTTTTAGGTCTGCTACTCTTTGGAGTTCATGCCCTGCTCTCCCCTTACTTTCCCCCAATACATCTAGGCATCATTATCTTTGTTTTGTGGATGATTATCACGGGGGCTTTGCATCTTGATGGTTTTAGCGATAGCGTTGATGGACTCTTTGTCACTAAAGAGCGTGCCTTAGAGGTGATGAAAGATGCTCATGTAGGTGGTATGGGTATGAGTTTTACAGTTGTTTTTCTGCTCTTTAAACTCTCCTCTTTGCTTTATGCTGATGCCTACTATCTGCTTCCTGTCATACTTATGTTCTCACGCCTTAATGCAACGCTGAGTATCTACTTTTTTGACTACATAAGCAAGGGGGTATCCTCTCTTATAAAGGAGGAACTAGAGCTAAAACATATCGCTATTGCATCACTATACTCTTTTGTGATTGCCTATTTGTTCTCAGCCACTTCACTCATATTTATCTCTCTACTCATTATGCTTCTCACAGCTCGGTTTTTCACAAAACGACTCGGTGGACTGAATGGCGATGTCTATGGCTTTATGATAGAGGTAAGTGAACTCGCTATGCTTAACCTTCTCATTATAGAGAATTTTTCATGAGAATCACCCTTGTAAGACACGCGCAAGTTGCAAAAGAGTATCAGGGAAAATACAATGGGCTTATAGATATTTCTCTCTCCAAAGAGGGAGTAAATGAAGCGAAAAAACTTGGAAAAACTTTGCAAAAGAGAGGGTTTGACAAGGTTTACTGCTCTGACTTAAAACGCGCACAAGAGACACTTGCGGCATTTGAGCTGAACCTGCCGACTATCTACTCAAAAGAGATATGCGAAAAGTCATGGGGCAAACATGAGGGAAAAAGTTTTGCCGAGATAGAGGCTATGGGTCTGCAGTATGAGAACTTTGAACAGTGGGTAGAAGCACTTGATGGTGAGCGTTATGAAGAGTATAAAGAGCGAATAAAAAACTACTTTTACAGCACCATAAAAAATGATGATGCAAAAAACATCTTAGTTGTCACTCATGCGGGTGTCATCAAGACACTCCTAAGCATAGTAGAGGGCATCTCACTAGAGGAGGCTTTCTCTATCGAACTCCCTTATGCATCAGAGATAAAGGTACATCTTATAAAAGAGTGACATAAGCTGTCACAACAAAAGCATATACTCTGTTTATCAAAACAAAGGATAGCAAATGGCAACTATGGGATTTATACAATCAACACAAGTAAATAGCACAGAAAAAAGATCTTCTATCATCGTTCCCCAAACATTTACACACGCTATTGCCTTTGGTCAAACAGGATGTGGAAAGACCTCTAGTTTTATCTATCCGAATCTCCAAGACCGAATAAAGAGCGGTCATGGAATACTGCTTTATGATTACAAAGGCAAAGAGCATCTTAGTGTAAAGTTCTTAGCACATCAAGCTCGTAGGCTTGGTGATGTAGTTGAGATAGGAAAACCATGGGGTAAATCCATAAATCTAATTGAGAAGATGGATGAAGATGAGCTTGATAAGTTTTTTGATAACATCTTACACCATGGGGAGGATTCCAAGTATTGGCAAAACTCTGCAAAGTCTTTGGGGCAGACAATTTTGGCTATTTTAAAAGGAGTAGCTGCATTTAGTACCTCCCTATATGCTGTCGATGGCATACAAAGAGATGTAATAGAGACAAATTCACTTGAAGGATTTGCGTATCCAACAACCCGAACACTCCACTCCTTAGTGCAAGTATGTAAGACTTTTGAAGTCTTGCAACACTTCATAAGTGACCTGAATGCCCTTGTCAAAAAAGCAGACTCTCTCATAACACAAGCTGCAAAATATGCCCTTACAGAATCCCCTTTAACCACACATCTCAAAACAAAACTGACAGATGTCATAGCAAAAAAAGAGGCATTAACGAGCATAATAGTGAAATATAAAAATGCACTCGATAGCTTTGGTAGCGAGTCAAACGAAAATCTCACACAAAATATCATAGGCTCTCTACTCTCTCCTCTAATAAGTCTCTCACACAATGAGAGTTTTAACAGAAATGAGTTTGACATCACGCACGAGTTAAACAGTGGTAAAATCATCATCATAAATGTAGAATCACTCTCAAATGCAGTAATCGAGAGCCTTAACAACACTCTCCTTTATGAACTTTCAAAACGAACAAAAAGTCTCAACACTCACCCTGTCTCGGTGTTTATAGATGAAGTACAGCGTGTCGTGAGTAAAAATATGGACCTGCCCATAGATGTATTCCGTGAGGCAAAAGTTGATCTCTTCTTAGCAACCCAAAACTCCGCACTCCTTAAAGAGAAACTCAAAGAAGATAAGTTTACTGCACTCATGGGAAATCTCACACGAAAATACTATTTTAAAAATTCAAATGATGAAGAGTTGGAAACAGAGCGAAGTCTTATGGAGTTAGAAACTTTTTCTTATGTCGCTTCTTTTGATGCATATATGTATGAACATAAATCTAGACCCCTCTTTTTAGATAGAGAAAAACTGATATTAATAGAATTTAAGTATCAAAGGTCTCAACAAGTGTTAGAGAGGTTTTTATATAAATACCACACAGCAAAAGTCATTTTAGACTATGATGCAAGACTCTACAGAGATAATAAAGTTATCGCTGTAGATATGGTAACTCAAAAAGAGCATATTTTAGACTCCCTTACCAAAGAGAACATAGAGCATCTCAAAGATGCCTTAGATACACTACTAGAGAGTATCAATGCTCACAAACTTGAGATGCAAAGATATGAGGAGTTTGTAGCATAAAAGGCTACTTACCAAAACCTTTCATTGGCTACTTTTTGACCATTTTTCCACACTCCACAACTCTTTGTGGAAAATGCGTTCTGCTCATAAATATAATATGCTTTTGCCTTATTACTTACTGCGTTTATTGCTTCATCTAGGCTTGAGAACCCCGCCCATGTTATATTACTACCCTCTTCAACTACCTGATATTTTGCCATTTTTAATCCTTTGCGTGTATTATAGGTGTAATGAACTTACAATCAGATAAACCAATTATTTCATGACAAGGTTTGCAAAGATGAGTATAAACACATACATCCCCATTGTTATTGTTGATGCCATATAGAGTGCTAAATTAAATTCTCCCTCTACATACCGTAGTCCATTTTGATATCCACCGTAGGTTATTATTGAGAGTGCAACAAAAAATATTAAAACCAACGCTATAAATAAAATCAATCCTAAAAGATTAATAATAAAGTTAAATACAAATATAACGAGCCACAGAAAACCTATAAATAATAAAATATAAAGAAATATTGGCCATGCCGCTAAGAGAATAAATGCAAATATCAAATAACCAAACCACGGCCAACCACTAAAGAAGCTTTTCAAAAAATTCATAAAGTCAAAATCCGGTATTCCATCTTTAAAAGATTGCGCGATTGCCAAAAGACTTGATGGACTCAAGATATTCGTAAACATCAGTAAAAAAGTAGAAAAAAGCATAAAAATAGCTATATATTTCAGATGTTCTTTACTTTCAGATAGATTATCCTTTATAAAATCTTTAAATTTTTCTGGTTTTGAAAATATGCCAACAAGAGGAACATAAAGAATATAACTAAAAATTGCATATAACAATAAGATGTTGATTGATGCAGTAGATAAGAACAGATAAAATGTAAGGGCAAGATAACCTAGTGAAAGTATATACATCATTGCCTCAATGCCTAATTGAGTTTTATTCCTCTTTGCTACTTTACTCATTTCATAGCTCCATTTCTATACGCTGTAAAAATTTCTTGCATAGTTTTGAAAATCTGTAAAAGCTCTTCATAATGTGCTTGAACATAAAAAGTGATAAGTGTTACAAAGGTTAGAAGTGCTAAAATATAAGCAATTTGTTTACTCAGATCAAGCATATTGTAAAGCAAAAAATTTGTAACATTAATAATCTTTGTTGAAAAAAGAGCGAGGGTTATCAACTTTATCATTACTAAAATAGTTGACTTTGTGATGGTATCAATATGTAAGCCAAATTTGTGAACTAACCAAGATTTTACATCAGCAAGCAGTACCCCTCCATTTACAAATAAATCTTTTTCTATATTGTCAGTTATATATACAGATTGCATAAATATAAAAGGTGAAAGTAATAAATAAATTATTGATTTAAATATACCCAGAATTGCACCTTCAAACTGAGAAAAGTAGTCAAGTTTTACAAATGAGTAATAACAATAGCTAAAAAAGATTACAGATAAAAATCCAATCATTCCCCAGTAAATTATAGATTTTGCTTTTACCTGAGAAGTATCTTCTTCCCCTGCTAATAACAACTCTTTAGATAGTGTAACTGAGTAGAGGAATAGACCTAATCCTACGGCTAATAATGGTACAAATAGAATGATTACAAGACTACTCAAATTGTCGATAAACTCTATTACTAGGGGATAGTGATAGTGCATTTATTTCTCTCCTTTACATTTTTGATATATTTTCTTTGTGCGTTTACTTGAACAATTTCATAGTTTTGCATTGGTTTTGCCGTGTCTTGGATGATAAGAGCTGTTAGCTTATTCCCATAAACACAACCCGTATCGATGCCAAATGAGTAGTTATCTATCTTCACATCGTCAAATGCTTCATGTCCATAGACGATAATACCCTGCTCACCGTTATATACTTCACTCCAAAAAGAGTGAATCTCTGTTTGCTGCTCAAGTGAGAGCATCTTCTGCTCTTTGTTGAGATGACGGATTCTTATCAACTGTTTGAGTTGTTTAGAGCTTGCCGTTTGTAGATCTATTTTATTAGTGATACCTGCATGAAGGATGGTAAGATTATCTATCTTGAGAAAAAAAGGAGCATTTTGTAGATACTCTATATCTTTAGCAGATAGATTAGCAAATATTTTTTGTTTCTCTGCATCAAATGTAACAGGATTATCCTTTTTATAGCGAACATATTTATCCTCATGATTACCTAAGATAAGTTCTATGTTATTTTCTCTTGCATAGCGAACAACTTCGTTTGAGTAGGGGCCTCTGTCCAGTATATCACCTACAGATATCTCCCTATCTCCTATGGTGATACCTATTTTTGAGCGAAGCTGAACAAACTCCTCTAGGCAGCCATGAATATCACCATATATAATTGTTCGCAAATTGAGTTCCTTTTATTATTTGTCTATGTGTATAATCAGTATGTTAATAAATCGTAACGATAACCATTTAAAGCACTTTCAATAACAATACTACTATCATCACTTACTGTAAGTGAGAGAAAATTTTGGGATTGCATATTTGGAATTTTATAATCAAATACCTTACTACCATTATCGGCACTATAAGCACTTAAAGTACCGAAATAATAGGAGTAGAGAAATCCCTTTTGGGCATCAATACCAACAATATTTTTCTCATCTACACTCCACTCTTTATCTAAGGTGTTTTTATCTATTTTGATAAAAGAGTATTTTGCACTCCCATCCTCACTCCAACCATTTATATTAACAAAAAGAGCTGAGTCATTCTCATAGAGATTGGTATCAAATCTTGGAAATGTAGCTTCTGCAACTACATCACCATTGGCTAAATCAATTTTAAGTAACTTACTCTGAGAGATACCAGTATCTGTTGTAATAGTATCTTCACAATAGAGCGCCTGTTCATCCATTATCATGTTATAGCAAGATACATTACTCTCCCATAATAGATTTGCTTGAAAATCATAGGCTTTGAGCTTTTTTTCAGAATAGTGATTATTAAATACCATCATATTTTTGTTTGCAGTATTGGATGTAATATTATCCAAACTAAGCAAGAGAGTACCATTATCTGATATTATTTTTCTGCTGTTTCCATTGCTTTGCACTATAACTCTATTATCGTCATTAAAACTAAGAGAGCCATGAGAGTCGAGTGTCAAACTAGAAATCTCAATTCTAGAACCTTCCTCGTATGTTGCTTTGAGAGTTAGTGTGTTTGTATTAGTAGTCGCGTGTGTTGTACTACTCGTTGAATCACTATTTGAATCACCATCTGAGCCACTATCCCCTCCGCATCCAACAAGTAGTAGAGTTGTGAGAATAGAGAGCGTAGTTATTTTGAATATTTTATTTCCTTTTATATTTTAATATTGTTGTATTTTACTGTGATAATGTGACAAAGTATGTCACACTATTTTGGAAATCTTAAAAAGAATGTATAGCCATTTGTATATTCTTGAGAGATTATTCCCCTGAGTTGGGAAGTTGCAAGAAGTTTGATAAGTTTGGTTCCTGTTGAGAATTTTACAGAAGATGGAGAAAATCCTGTGCCATTATCTTGATAGGTAAAATTAATCTCAGCACCCTGAGTAAGTTTTAAACAGATTTGAGGATTTGTCTGCTCACTAAACGCATGCTTCAAAGAGTTTGTAATCAGTTCATTTATAATGAGTGCTAGTGGAGTGAGTTTAGCAACAGAAAAATAAAGTCTTTTATCACACTCAAATAGAAAGCTTACATTGGGATTTATAACCCTATATGCCTGAAATAAATTTTCAAGATAGCTGTGTATGTTGTTTTTTTGTGCATCTGAACTATGCTGTAGAGTTTTATGAATAAGTGCAATCGAGGTGATTCTATTGATTGTATTTTCCAGATACTGCTTTACCTGTACATCATCAGTATCACCCATTTGAAGCGTTAAGATACTGATGATTTGCTGGAGATTATTTTGTACTCTGTGAGAGAGTTCTTGGAGTAGGACTTCATCTTGTTTTGCCTTAATTTCTCTCTCTTTTTGTTGATGTGAAAGAGCAAATGAGAGTCCGCTTGCTTCTATTAAAATCGCACTTTTCAACAGATATGAAAGAGTGTCTCCTAACTGTAAAATAGAAAAATAATCCAAAGATAAAAGGATGACAACTAAAAAAAGTGGTGCAAAACTAGCAAGATAGAAAAATGCATTGCTCTCTTTTAGATAAAAACCAAGATAGAGAGTAAGCGACAAAAGAGCAACTACTTCCAAAATAACAAGCGTGATGAAAAGTATTTCTAGGAGTGTATTTATCGGTATTATACTTAGAAAAATTATTATTCCTAAATCTAAAGTGATGACTACATTTATATAAAATGCCACTTTAGAGTGATTTTGTTGTAAATTAAAATAGTCTCGGCTAAATGCCAAAAACATTGCGACTGAGAGGAAAAAAATACCCACAGGAACATGGTGCCAATTAAGATCAAACCAAGAGTTTTGGAGTGTTTGTGTCGTAAATAACATTATTACAAAGAGTGTGATATGAAACATCAAGTAACTTGCATAGGTAGCACTTTTTAAAAAAAACAGATACATAGCATTATAGATAATAATCATAAAAAATGCACCAAAAAAGAGTAGATTAACACTCTGTTGGGATGTACAATCAGAAGCATTAAGTGTAGAGTACATCAGTAATAAAAAAGAGAAGATTTTGAACATATTTAACCTTTATTGCGTTCGTATTATAACATCGTACACAATTAATGTGACAAAAAAAGTTACATTAATCTTTCTTGATTATAATTTGGCATGAAAATAGTTATAGTTGAGGACGATGCACTTATTGCTTACCAGATTGAGGCGTGTGCAACAAAACATGGGCATGAAATTCTAGCTTCTTTTGATGAAGCTCTTGATGCATTAGCGTTTATTGCTAACCATAAAATAGACTTTGTATTTATGGATATAGAACTCAAAGGTCCCATGGATGGCATACAGTGTGCTAGAGAGTTAAGAGCTAAATATCAGGTTCCCTCTCTGTTTGTAACCTCACATGATGCAGCAGAGACTATTGCAGAGGCAGCAAGTGTATATCCGTTAAATTTTTTGGCAAAACCCTTTACCGATAAAAATATTGAAATCTCTCTAACTTTAGCCGAAACCGCCCTGCAAAATATTCGTAATGCTCACAATACACCCACAACATCGACGATTAGTTTGAGTGAATATAGTTTTAATTTTGAGTACAATATCTTAAAGCGAAAAAACAGTATTGTAAAGTTAACAACCAATGAAATAAAACTCATCTCCCTGCTCTTTAAAAATCTAGGCAATACAGTCAGTAATGAAGAGATACTCAACTATATATGGCAGGATAAAACACCTTCATCCGCAGCCTTTAGAAAACATATCAGTCGCACAAACGAAAAGCTTTTCGGATTAGCCATAGTTTCAGATAGAGGTGTTGGTTACTCCATAATCGACCACTCCTGAGACAAAGCGTTTGCCGACTTCAAAGAATACAAGCTATAATTTCAAAAACAAAGGAGACAATATATGCAACATATCCAAATCTGGCACAACCCGCGCTGCTCGAAATCCCGTGAGGCTCTCAAAATCAGCGAAGAGGTGGGAGCAAAGAGTGAGATAGTAAAGTACCTTGATGAGAAACCAAGCAAAGAGGAGCTGAAGAAAGTTCTCAAGATGCTAGGATTTAACTCAGCAAGAGAGTGGATGCGTACAAAGGAAGATATCTACAAAGAGTTAGATCTCAAAAATGTAGAAGATGAAGAGGCACTTCTTGATGCAATGGTAGCACATCCGAAACTCATAGAACGCCCTGTTATCATCAAAGGGGACAGAGCTATCATCGGTCGCCCTACTGAGATAATAGCCGATTTTTTAAAGAGTTAAGCCTTTAACTTCTCAATACTCACGCCATTATCTTTAATAAACTGAGAGATAACTTCGGAGTGGGTATGCTCATACTCTTTGGCATAGACTATGCGCTTTATCCCACTCGCGATGATGTTTTTACTACACTCACTACAAGGCTCTAATGTTACATAGATAGTTGCATCTTTGATGCTAATACCCTCACGAGCCGCCCAGATGATGGCGTTCATCTCTGCATGAATCTCATAAGTTTTACTCCACTCATGATGCTCTGGAGTATATTCTCCCTGCCAGTGATCACAACAGTTTGTAAAACCTGCAGGTGTCCCGTTATAGCCTGTGCTGAGTATTCGCCCATCTTTTACTATAACCGCACCAACATGTTTTGAGACACACTTAGAAGCCTTTGCTATCTCTGTGGCGATATTTATGAAGTTTACATCACTTATCATCTTACTCTACTTCTCGTATAACATTAATATCCGCATTGTGGCGCAATCTTGCGAAATAATCCCCCAAGACCTGCTCGCGTTTCTCTGCCATGATGGAGTTGATAATCTGGTTTCGCACACTCTCTAAACCACCCTCTTTTGCCGACTCAATCTCTTTGATGTAAAAACTCATAAATCCGCCCTTCCCATTTGGGATAACATTTGTAAAGTGATTGAGCGGTGTTCGCTCTAGTAGTGATGCCAGTTCTGGAGAGATTTTGTCATATGGAAGCACCTGCTCATTTGTTCGAATCTGTGGAGAGTAAAACATAGGGTTATCTATCTTTGTCTGCAGGGCATTTCTATCATTTGCATCATAGATGATGACCGTAAAAGATGCAGGGTGTTTGTAGTTCTCTTTGTGCATATTATAATACTCTTCAATCTCTGCATCACTTGGCTCACTCAAAGAGGAGTAGGCTATCTGCTGGTAGAGTTTTTGAGAGAGGAGTCGCTCTTTTATCTTCTCTTTTAGCTCTGTTGAACTCAGCCCGTTAGACTCACGCACAGCATCATAAAAATCACTAATGCTCATATTGTTTCGAGAGGCCATCTTCTTTATCTCATCATAGACCTCACTACTCTCCACATGAATCTTTCTATCTTCTATCTCTATCTTCTCAAGCTCCTTACGGATGAGCATATCAGAAGCAGTTTTTGCATCAACATGAGCAAGTCGCATCGCCGTTTTAATATCTAAAAGTGTTATCGCCTTATCTTTTACAACAATAGCAACTCCATCATATACTTCTGCGATTAGAAGGGAGGTAAAAAGAAGTGTAAGCAGTAGTTTTTGCATAGTTTATCCATAGTCTATTTTAAAAAGAGTATTTTATCCTCTTTTTCCAAACATTAAACAACTTTAGCTAAAATACTTCTCATTATATAATTAAAGGTTTTTACATGGTTGTTACTCGTTTTGCTCCCTCTCCTACTGGATATCTTCATATTGGCGGTCTGAGGACTGCTCTTTTTTCGTACCTTTGGGCGAGAAAAAATGGTGGTAAGTTTGTGCTTCGTATCGAAGATACTGATAAGGCTCGAAACTCTGAGGAGGCTACAGAGGCTATTTTAAAAGCCTTTGAGTGGTTAGGGCTTGAGGCTGATGGTGAGATTACTTACCAAAGTAAAAGAGATGATATCTATGCAAAATATATCAAGCAACTCCTTGATGAGGGGAAGGCTTATAAGTGTTATATGTCTAAAGAGGAGCTAGCAGAGCTTCGCGAGAAGCAGATGGCGAACAAAGAGCGCACCAAGTATGATGGGCGTTACCGTGACTTTACAGGTACACCTCCTGAGGGCGTGGAGCCGGTTATCCGTATCAAAGCACCACTCAGTGGTGAGATAGTTGTAGAGGATGGAGTCAAAGGAAGAATCTCTTTTCAAGCAGAAGATATCTTAGATGATTTTGTTATCGCTCGTGCGGATGGAAGCCCTACTTATAACTTTGTTGTAGCTGTTGATGATGCACTTATGGGGATAAATGAAGTTATTCGTGGCGATGATCACCTCTCAAACACTCCAAAGCAGATAGTTGTCTATGAAGCACTTGGCTTTGAGATTCCTAACTTTTACCATGTTCCTATGATTCACAACTCAGCTGGAAAAAAACTCTCCAAGCGTGATGGCGCAACGGATGTTATGGCGTACAAAGAGATGGGTTACACACCGCAAGCACTTCTCAACTTCCTTGTAAGACTCGGATGGAGTCATGGAGATCAGGAGATATTTAGCATGGAGGAGATGATAGCACTCTTTAATCCAAAAGATATCAACAAATCCGCCTCTATCTACAACACAGAAAAACTTGACTGGCTCAATGCTCACTACATCAAAAACACGCCAAACGCAGAGCTTGCAGAGATGCTCACAGAGTATGGAGTTATGCTGACATCACATGATAAAAAAGAGATTTTGCTCGATGCACTCAAAGAGCGTGCAAAAACACTCAAAGAGCTTGCAACTCAAGTAGAAGAGATAGTAACGACTCCAACAAGCTACGATGCAAAAGCAGTAAAGAAAGCCTTTAAAGGTAACGCAATAGAAGTCTTAAACACCTTTGGAGCAAAACTCTCTGCGACAGATGAGTTACATCTTCCTGTTGATTATCATACAGTTATGGAGAGCGTTGTAAATGAGATGGAGATTGGTTTTGGAAAGATTGGTCAGCCGCTTCGTGTTGCACTCCTTGGTAAGCTCAGCGGTCCCGGTCTTGATATTGTCATGGCAGTTATCGGCAAAGAGGAGACTATGCTCCGCGTAGCAAATGCCATTACATCACAAAGTGTCACTTCCTCAGTGTAGCTATCAACCTCTTTGGATGTAGCACCAAAGAGAGTGCATCATCTATGGAGTTACAGAGGATATCAGAAGCGAGGAGTGTCTCTTTTGCACACCCCTCTGCACCCATCACAGCAATGCCAAGCATGGCACTCTTTAGCATTGCAGCATCATTGTTTCCATTGCCAACTGCTACGCAAGAGTCTGCTCCAAGCTCTTTTATGTACTCTGCTTTCTCTTGTGTATGGTCACTACTTGAGAGGATTTTGAGTGTAATACCCAAGCCCTCACTCTGCGTTGCAACACTTCCAAAGGTGTCTGCAGTAATGATATGCACATGAAAAGTTTTACTCAACTGAGCAATGAGATGCTTTACACTCTCATACATCACACCATCAAGGGCTATCGTTCCATTGTAATCAAGTACAATATTTTTTAGTTCTAAAGTTTTAAAATTTGGTATGGTTATCTTATTCATAACGCTATTGTAGTACAATATGACAAATAGACTTCTTTACTAAAGGCGGACAATGGCAGATATAAAACTCACACAATACTCTCACGGCGCAGGATGTGGTTGTAAAATCTCTCCGAAACTTCTCGATGATATCTTACAAACTGAAAATAAGGTCACTTACAACAATCTTCTTGTCGGCAATGACACCAAAGATGATGCAGCCGTATTTGATCTTGGAAACGGCACCTCTGTTATAAGCACAACAGACTTCTTTATGCCCATAGTCGATGACCCATTTACCTTTGGAAAGATAGCAGCGACTAATGCTATTAGTGACATTTATGCCATGGGTGGTACACCACTTATGGCTATCTCTATCTTTGGCTGGCCTATTGAGAAGCTTGATGCTGCGACGGCACAGCAGGTCATAGAGGGTGGCCGTGCAGTCTGTAAGGATGCGGGGATTCCTCTTGCTGGGGGACACAGCATCGACTCCCCTGAGCCTATCTTTGGTCTGGCAGTTACGGGAACTGTGAACAATGATGAGATAAAAAGAAACGACAAAGCCGAAGCTGGATGTCAGCTCTTTTTAACAAAACCGGTAGGTATAGGTATTCTAACAACTGCACAAAAGCAGGGAAAAATAAGTGATGCAGATATGCAAAATGCCATTGATGCCATGTGTACGCTCAATAAAATAGGACAAAAGATAGCAAAACTTGAGGGTGTAACAGCTCTTACAGATGTCACAGGCTTTGGGATACTAGGACACCTAGGAGAGATATGTGAGGGAAGCAATATAAGTGCAGTAGTGGAGTTTGACAAAGTGCCGCTTCTGCCAAATGTTGAGAAGTATCTTGAGATGGGATGTACACCGGGTGGAACGCTGAGAAACTACAACTCTTATGGGCATACTATAGCGCCTATTTCAGAGAAACAAAGAGACATACTCTGTGACCCACAAACCTCAGGCGGACTGCTCTGTGTCGTAAAAGAGGAGAGTATCCCTGCATTTGAGCAACTCACCCAAGAGGCTGGACTGCAGTTAGCGCCGATAGGTAGAACAGTAGAGAGAAAAGAGCATTTAATAGAGGTGCTTTAGTGCAAAAACTCACAGATGATTTTCTCTCCATCGTTTTAAATGAAACGCCTCTTTTAGATGTGCGCGCACCCATTGAGTTTAACAAAGGGGCCTTTGCAAACACTACAAACATCCCTATCTTAGAGGACAAAGAGCGCCATCTTGTTGGAACAGAGTACAAAAAAAATGGCAACGAAGCAGCTGTGGCACTTGCCGAAGAGCTTATAAAAGAGAGTGGTAAAGAGGCGAGAGTAGCGAAGTGGTTAGCCTACCTTAAAGAGAACCCTACGGCAGTTTTGTACTGTTTTCGCGGTGGGCAACGCTCAGGCATCGCACAAGAGTGGCTCAGAGAGGCAGGCAGAGAGATAGTACGCATCAAGGGTGGCTACAAAGCATTTCGTAACTACCTTTTAGAGGAGTCGCTTAGAATCTCTCAAGAGTTAGAGACACTCATCATCGGTGGGCGTACGGGTTCTGGCAAGACCATTTTGCTTCAAGAGCTAGACAATGTCATAGATTTGGAGGGCTTGGCACACCACAGAGGCTCCTCATTTGGCGCATTTTCTGCCTCCCAAAATACACAGATAGGCTTTGAGAATGATCTCGCCTACGAACTCATCCAACACTACCACAGAGGGGAGAGAAAGATTGTTATAGAGCATGAGAGTCACAATATAGGGCAATGCTACATCCCAAAGGATATTTACACAAACCTTATGCAGGGTGAACTTATCATCTTGCATACCCCTATGGAGCAGCGAGTGGAGATTACTCTCAAAGAGTATGTAATCGATGCTATAGAGGAGTACACTCTGCATCATGGAGAAGCGGGTGCAATGTTGTGGGCAGAGCGAACACTCAAAAGTCTCAAAAAAATCAAAAAACGACTTGGAGATGAGCGCTATCGTACACTAGAGTCACTCTTCAGTAATGCACTTCAGAGGTACAAAGAGGATGGTGGATTTGAGCATTTCAAAGAGTTTATCGAGATTTTACTCAGAGAGTATTATGACCCAATGTATGACTACCAGATACAAAAGGGACCTCTCAAAGTTCTCTTTGAGGGCAATAGTGCGGAGGTTGCTTCCTTTGTGAAAGAGTCCCTAGAGGCATCATGCAGATAACTATAGAGTCGATTTTTAAGCTTATCTTGAAGAAGCGTTCGATGCTTCTCTATGGACAGCTCCTTACCCTCTTTGCCATCATCATCAGCATTCCCATCCCACTTATGCTACCTGTTATGGTCGATGAAGTGCTTCTACATAAGCCAGAGCATCTCGTCCCTGCTATCAATGCACTCATAGGGGAGACCTCAGCACTAAACTACATTCTTATTGTCGCATTTGCTGTTGTCTTTTTACGCTTCTTTTACTACTTTTTAACGGTTATACTGACAAAAATATTTACAAAAATCTCCAAGTTTGTCACCTTTAAAATACGCCAACAACTTCTGCATCATCTCAAAAAAACAGCGATGAATGAGTATGAAACACTTGGTAGTGGCGCGGTTACGGCAAACCTTGTAACCGATGTCAATACCCTTGACACATTCATCATCACAGGTATCTCCAAGCTCGTCTCTTCCGTGTTAACACTTGTTGCGGTTGCAGTTGTAATGATTGCTATTGACCCTGTACTTGGTATTTTAATCCTCTTTATCCAGCCGGTCATTATGCTCTTGAGTAAAAAGATGACAAAGATAGTGGGAAGACTCAAGAAAGAGGAGAATGAGGCCATCGCAAACTTTCAAGAGGATGTGGGTGAAACTTTAGAGCTTTTTGGACAGATAAAAGCGAGTAATCAAGAGGAGCACTTCTTTCATAAAGCGGAGATACTTGCCAAGAGTATTGAGAAAACCTCGAATGAATATGGATATAAAAGCGTAGCCTACGAGCGGCTCTCTTATACTATATTTTTAGTGATGTTTGAGGTTCTGCGTGCATCGGGACTGATTCTTGTTGCTTACAGCGACCTCAGCATAGGGATGATGTTTGCTATGTTTGGCTACATCTGGTTTATCATGACACCCGTGCAAGACCTTCTTGCGTTTCAATACTCCTACTCCTCTGCAACCGCTGCCATAGAGCGACTCAACAAGCTACTCGCACTCAAACAGGAGGTCACAGGCAAACAGCAACTTACAACCCAGAGGGTAGATGTCTCCCTCTCTCATGTCAACTTCTCCTACACACCGGAGAAAGAGATTCTCAAAGATATCTCACTAGATATAGAGTATGGCTCAAAAATAGCCCTCATTGGAGCGAGTGGCAGCGGGAAAACAACCCTTGCCCAGATACTCTCAGGATTTTATGACAAAACAAGCGGCTCACAACGCTACAACGGGATAGATATAGAGGAGTTAGATAAACACTCTCTTAGGGAGAAAATCTTCCTCGTTTTACAGATGCCCATCCTCTTTAATGCCACACTTCGCTTTAACATCACTATGGGTGATGCAACCATCAGCGATGCAGAGATATATCAAGCACTCCATATAGCCCAACTCGATGATATGCTTGAGAAGATGGATGAGAAGCTTGAGACCATAGTCGGACACCACGGCATCAGACTCTCAGGAGGACAGAGACAGCGTCTGAGCATTGCAAGAATGATAATAGCCAACCCAAGTCTCATCATCTTTGATGAGTCCACCTCCGCACTTGATGTCCACACAGAAGCAAAACTCCAGATAGCCCTAGAGCCTCTTTTAAAAGAGAAGACCGTCATCACCATCGCCCACAGACTCTCTACTGTAAAAAATGCCGATACCATCTATGTCTTAGAGGATGGCAAAATAGTCCAAAGAGGCACACACGCGCAGCTTGATGATGAAGAGGGGCATTATAGAGAGTTTGTGAAACGGCAATTGCTCTAAAATCAAAATTGACTTCAAAATGTAATTACAATATAATTACATTAAGGAGCTTATGATGACAACACTTACTAAAATAGGAAACTCACAAGGAGTTAGAATTCCTAAATCTTTAATTCAACAAGCACATCTTGAAAATGTCAATTTAGAGTTGGAAGTATTGGAGAATGGTTTATTGATTAAACCTGTTAATAATAGAGCTAGAGAGGGTTGGAGAGAAGATATTGAAAAAGTTCTCTTAAAAAATAGTGCCTTAGAGGATGAAGCCATTTTAGAAGAGTTTTTAAATGATAATGATTTAGAAGATTGGCAATGGTAAGGGATATTCAAAGATTTGAAATTTACTTAGTCAAACTCAATCCAACTGTAGGTTCTGAAATTCAAAAGACAAGACCTTGCATCATAATCTCTCCAGATGAGATGAATGTTTTAAAAACAGTTATTGTTGCACCAATGACCTCGAAAGGCTTTGATTTCATATTTCGTCCAAAGATAAAGTTTGAAAAGAAAGAGGGGTTGGTACTACTAGACCAAATTAGAACAGTTGATAAAACAAGACTTGTCAAAAAGATAGGCACTGTTGATAAAAAAACATCTCACACCATCTCTAAAATGCTCATTCAAATGTTTGAACTTTAAGCCACCTAGGTGGCAGAACTCTTTTTCAAAATTTCCTATAATTACACCGTAAATAAAAAATAAAAGTAAAAGATTTAGAAAAAAGGAGTTTATTATGTTAGTAACACGCTATAACCCAAATGTACAAATGAGAGAATTTAGAAGAGGATTTGATTTACTTAACTCTATGTTGGATGAGTTTGTTCCAAGTAAAGAGGTAGGTTTTAAAACAGACTTTACACCGGCTATAAATACTCGTGAGGGTGAGTTTGCTTACCATGTTGAGGTAGATCTACCGGGAATGAAGAAAGAGGATATCAACATTCAAGTTGAGGACAACACGCTTGTTATCTCAGGGGAGAGAAAGGTCAAAGAGGAGATTAAAGAGGAGAACTACTACAAAGTTGAGAGTAGTTTTGGAACATTTTCTCGCTCATTTTCACTTCCTGATGATGCAGATATTGAGAACATTCATGCTGAGAGTCAAGATGGTGTCTTAGAGGTTATTGTTCCGAAGCTTGAAGTACAAAAAGTAGAAAAATCGAAAAAAATCGAAATAAAATAGAGGGGGTGTCATTATGGATATCGTAAAGAGTACAAAAAAAGTAACAAACGAGATAGAAAAAGGAGCAGAGGTAGTAGGGAAAAAGGTCGCTGAGGCTTTTGACAACCTCGCTTCACATCTCCCTTTTGCGAACTTGGCAAAAAAAGAGGACAGCACTTTTCATATAGAGGTTGATTTGCCGGGAATCAAAAAGGAGGACATCGACATCAAGGTTGAGGATGATGTACTTGTAGTCTCTGCTGTTCGTCACTATAAGAACGAGCTTACAAGAGATGACTACTACATCTGTGAGAGTTCTTTTGGAAAGATGGAGCGCAGATTCGCACTTCCTGAAAATATAGACGCATCAAAGATTGACGCATCGTATGAAGATGGTCGCTTAGAGATAGAGTTACACAAAACAGAAAAAGCGAAGCCAAAGAGCATCGAGATAAAATAAAACAAAAAAATAATAATTTTTAAACCATCCATAGTGTATAATCTGCACTATGGAGACAACAACTGCCCAACAACTCGTACTCGCAGAGGTACAAAAATCTGCGCTCATTGTTAAAAATAGAAAAGATCTCTATTTTAAAAAAGGGGAGGATCCTTTATCTAGCGCGAATACACTTCAATATTTCTATTTTATTATGAGTGGTAAGATTAAGATTTATGATATAGATTTTAAAACATCAAAAGAGCAGACACTCTATCTGCTCTCTCATGGGGATATGTTTGATGTAGTCTCCCTGCTCGATAAAAAACCAAACCAGTACATTTCAGAGGTTTTAGAGGATGCCCATGTCATTCAGGTACCTCTAGCCGATGTCGAGCAGATGATACTTGAAGATGTAAAATTTCGCCAATACTTTTACCACTATGTAGCAGCACAACTCAAATCTATGGAAGAGTTAGCACTATCGCTCTCTTTTTATGATGTATATCACAGAGTATTACAGCTCTTCGCACGATTTACACACACAGTAAATGGAAAATCTGAACTCAAAGTTATAAATAACCTAAACCATGAAGAACTTGCATCACTAGTAGGAACTGTCAGAAAAGTTCTTAACAGAACTATCCAAAAACTTAAACAAGACGGTATCATAGAGGTCTCCCGTAAAAATATCCACATCAAAAACTTTCAAAAACTTTTAGATAAATTGACAGTTTAAAAAAACTGAGGATTATAAAGAGGTGCATAAAAAACTTTTAGCATGGTATGAAACCTATGGAAGGCACTCGCTTCCTTGGCGTAATACTTCAGAACTCTATCATGTTTACTTGAGTGAAATCATGCTTCAACAAACACAGGTAAATCGTGTCAAAGAGGAGTATTTCCCACAGTTTTTAGAGCAATTTCCTTCGCTTCAAGACCTTGCAAATGCTCCTTTAGATGCTGTCTTAAGTGCTTGGAGTGGACTTGGCTACTACTCTAGAGCAAGAAACCTTCATGCAACTGCAAAACTTGCTCCAAATGGACTCCCACAAACTCCGCAAGAACTTATGAAACTCCCCGGAATTGGTCGTTATACTGCAAGTGCAGTCTGCTGTTTTGGACTTGAAGCAAACATCCCTGTTGTTGATACAAACATTGCTAGAGTATTGAAACGATACTTTGCGCTTCTCTCACCAAAAGAAGCAACACTATGGGAGTATGCCTCTGAGTTTGTCAATGCTAAAGAGCCACGCGCACATAACCTTGCACTTATGGACTTAGGCTCTATGGTCTGCCTTGCAAAAAATCCAAAATGCCATGAGTGTCCATTAGCGAACAGTTGCTTGGGGAAAAATGAGCCTGAACTCTACACACAAAGAAAAAAAACAAAATATGAATCACTAGATCTCTTTTATGGAGTCTGCATCCAAGATGAGCATATAGCGCTAAGAATCTCAAAAGAGAAAATGTACAAAGATATGCTTGTACTTCCAGCTGTTGATCCTATAGAGGAGAACTTCATAGGAGAGTTTAAACACGCTTATACCAAGTACCGTATTCGCGTGCGGCTCTATAGAGTTGAAGAGATAGAGCAGAGTATGCAATGGTTTCCACTAAGTGAAATCCACAATGCACCAATCTCATCCTTAACAAAAAAAGCACTCAATCTTCTCTAACTTAAAAGAAGATATAGACAAAAGGAGTCAAAAATGATAAAAAAGATATTATGTGGCATTATTACTGTGATATTTTTATCGCAATCTACTCTATATGCTAAAGAAAACAGTTACACAGACAATCTCTCTGTCGGAGTACAATCCTCAGGTTTATCTTCTACAGGGCTAAGTGTAAAATATGCACTTAATGATAAATTTACACTCCAAGGAATCCTCGGAATGTTAGGAACGGTCTCAAATTACTCTGCAAGAGCTATCTATAATTTTAAACAAGATGATAATTTTAAATATTATGGATATGGTTCAGTAGGTGTATGGAAATATAGCGATTACCTTGCTAATGAAACATCTATGGGGTTCGGAATAGGTGCAGGATTAAACTATGATGTAAGAAAATTAGATAAGACACTCCCTCCCCTCTTTCTTAGTGCGGAGATAGGATTCGATTTTATTAATTTCAGTTATTATTCATATGGTGGTCTTGGCGTCGGCTTTGGAGTTCACTATAAATTTTAAATAGAGAAGTTACTTAGCTTTATTCAGTTTCGCCCTTTATAGGAAACTGTAGTTACCGCTAAGACCACTTTGCTACATATTAGATTAACCGTGATATAATTCTCTCATCAAGACTTGGCGGTCTTTATTGAGTGGTAGGGCTTCAACTCTTACAACGCACACAAACATATCAATAAAATCATCATAAACATACTTTAAAGGCATTTTCTCATTTTTTTGTGTGTATCTGTAAGTGTTTCAAATCCGTAATTTAGGGAGTTAAATGGGTTTCTTTGGATTGTGTTAGATTGTTCGGTGGTGGACAGCTAGGGATTACAAGGCTCTCTAAAATAGGATATTTTAAAGAATTTATAAAAAATATACCCCTTTATATACCCCTAAAAATAAAAGTCACTTAGTCTTTAAAAGTTGTTTTATTGTCTCTTTGAAAATAGGCAAGTTGTATCGTACTACATCCTCTATGATATTATCATCCGTACTATCATAATCATGTGCAATATAATTCCTTACGGCGTTAATACCTTTAAGGTCGTTACTTGTAAATGCTTCGAGAATTTTAAACTCATTATCATCTTTGAGCTTATTAAACTGCTCCGCAATTCTAATAATATTCATTCTAATAGCTGGTTTGATAATTTTATCTTCTATGGAGTGAGTTATCTTTAAATCACTTTCATTGATAATAAACTCAATGTTTTCAATGCACTCATAAACTTTTTGAAGTCTCTCTAGTGCTTTAGACATTGATAAGGTCTTTGAGTATTGATTTATTTGTATCAGGAACTAAATCAATAGGAGCTTTAAAAAGTGCTTGGAGTTCTTTTTTTATATCTTCAATTCTAAGAAGTTTTGAGAAACCATCTTTATACTTAGTGGAGAATTTTTCATAATCAAGCTTGTAAGCAATATCAATATCGCTAAACTTAGTTTGTGTACCTTTTGCATAACTTCCAAAAAGTCCTATCAGAATAAGCCCCTCTTCTTGATAAGTAGGTTTTAACTCTTTAAGTGTTGATACAATTTCTCTCTTTTGCATAATAAACTCACTTTTTAATTTAAGAAAGTATAACATAGATTGATTTACAACACTTTTTAAGTTGATTTTATTCCCTTTTAGCTGCAACCTAATGTCTGAACCTATTTAAAGTTTTCAAAATCACCAGCGATAAAAAAGAGACTGGGGAGTCGATAAAGCAAAATTGAAAAGCTCATAGTTTCAAAATATACCCTCCATCTATTCCATGTAAGAATTTTCGCTTTTTTCGCTTTCTTAAAACTATCGACAAATAATGTATCTACATTGTATATACTTTTACGAAAACGAAACCCATAAAAAAACTTATGTAATAGAGATAGCTCGGGCAGACTACGACCCCTATGTATTTTCTTATGTCTCAAAGAACCTAATACCCTCTGCATCACCTCATAACTGCGCTACAAGGCTTTATCTTCTGCTTGATGTCTATTTATGTGTGTGAGTTGGCTTTGCGTGTGTAGCTCTTGTATTTACTTGAGTGTCCGTTTTATACACCCTAAAATCTCGATGCACCTATGCAAACAAATGCAAAAAGACTAATGCAACAACAAATAGTGCTAAAGCTTCTATACTATCAACCATTGTTCTATCTCCTCTTTGAATTGTATCACTTATCTTCTATCAGTTCCATAAAAGTGTACTCCACCCTCGTAAGGGTATTAAATCACTTCGCATCTACCCTTGTAAGGGGTGGATAATCTAGTATTTAATATCTAAACTCTATTTGCGCCATCTTAAAAGCTTTATCAGAGTGCGGCTTAATTTGTTCATCTGGCTTTCTGCTAACATTGAGAATATAATCTTTATTGAACTGTTTAAGCTTATCAATCGCAGTATCGAGTAAGTTCGCTTGTACTCTCATATCCAGCATAAAATCAAGCAATGCACTTATTGCCTCCTCTTTGTCCTCAATATCAGGAACGTAAGTAAGAAGAGAGTCTATTTTATCATTTATAGAGAGATTGATATTCTCTACACCCTTAACCTCTAAGTTTAAATATCCATACTTTACATTTTCCATATTCATAACACATACTCCCATCTCTCAAAGCTATCAGCTATCTTTTTAACATCATCTGCAACACTTACTCTTACTATCTTGTACCCGTGTGGTAGATATACTTTAATCTTCATCTGCTTCCTTTTGCTTGGGTTTGCTTCTGTTCTGCTTTCGTTTGCTTCCACTTTGCTTCATGGTAGTTCTACACCACCACATAAGCAACACCGCCAACTTTTAAAGCTCTTAGTGTTTCAAGGTTTACCATTCTGTATGCGTTGGCTACCATATCGTAAACAGTCACTAAAGAGTTTTTAACACTTGCACCGTTCTTACCTCCTTTTAGATTTTTCGCCACTCCTAACCGTGCTACCATTCTTCTAACGCTTCCATCTTTCTTGATAAACTCGCAGCTAAATATCTTCCCGTGTGTTTGATGGAGCAGTTCCACCGCCTTATATCTTGATACTTTTTCCATTATGCAACCTCCTCTAAGTTGTAATAATTTGCTTCTATGAACTCATTAATAGCTTCCTCTATGCTTATATCTGCATCAAGAGATAACCCGATAATCTCTAAAAGCTCCTCTTTGGTTACTTCGTCTTTGATGTCGTTTAGTGTTGTTTGAGTGTTCATTTTATAAATTCCTTTAGTTACTAATTTAAGTAACTTATCTTTGTTTATAAATGCATTATATACTTATTCTAGTAACTAAGTCAAGATATTATTACTAAATTATGTAATTTACGATACAATTTGTTACAGATATTAGTAATAGGGGTAAATAAATGAATAAAATAGAATTAAATGAACTTCTTAAAAAAGCAGGGTTTTCAAAAAAAGAATTTGCTAACAAGTTCGAGCTATCTGCATCAGCTGTTAATAATTGGGGAGGTAGTTCCAACATACCACTATGGGTAGAGTCGTGGCTAACCCTCTACATAGAAAATAAAGAGTGCAAAGAGTTAAAAGAGATTATACGGGCTAATGTTTGTAAAGGGGAATAAGTTCGTTACGAGTTTCTCGTAGCCATATTAAAAGCTGTCCATTTTGGACATCAGTTCGTGGTCGCTATTTTTTCGACTTGGTTACACTTTGGTTATGTCTTGGTTACACTTTGGTTTTTATATAAATCCACTTTGCTACATCTTAGATTAACTGTGATATAATTCTCTTATCAAGACTTGGCGGTCTTGTGTGTGTAAGTTTCGTGCATGATACTTATAGCAATTAAGCCTTATCGCTCTT
>JALWSY010000050.1 GCA_027083035.1 Sulfurimonas sp.
TCTCACAACTTGCCATCTTTTTCGATGGTAGGTTGGATGATGCTTTAGATTTATGATACAATTTTAGGAATTATCCGATGCTGACACAGATTATTGAACACTACCATACTCCTTGCTTTAATTCACTTAAAAAAGTCTCCATATCATATTTGACTCTATACTCTGGAGTCATGATATGTATAAGAACATCTCCTAAATCAACAACTACCCAATCCCCACTCTCATCGACATTATTAAAATTCTCTTCTGGTTTTAACTCTCTTTTTAGATGGTCTAGAAGCGCCAATGTATGCTTTTGTCCTAGTGAAGAAGCGATGATGGCATAATCTACAAAATAGTTCTTTTCTCGCAGGTCAAACACCTCTATGGCTTCTGCTTTGTTTCTGTCTAAAACCTCTATAATGGTCTCTATTCTACTGTTCATTTTTTTCCTTATAATATTTTTCTATCTCTTTTGCACATACTTTTGGAAGCATATCTATTTGTATATTCGCTCTGAGTTTGGTTGAAGAGATAGGTACCTCTACCTTCAACTCTATAAAATCATCGGGAATTTCTATATTATCTCTCGAGACAACTATAAAGGTGACTAACTCTTTGAGTAAATCGTACTTATACCAATGATGCAGTTTTTTTAAATTGTCCGCACCAATAACCAAAAAAACGCTCTCATACTCTTGTAAAAAGTGTTGTACACTCTCAAGAGTTGGGACTTTTCGTCCCTGATCAACTTCAAAAGAGCTTACTTCTACTTTTTGAAGTGGAGCAAAAATCTCTCTAAGCCACGCTAATCGAAGCGAAGCAGAAGCGTGAGACTTCTCCTTAAAGGGGTTTAAAAAAGTAGGCATAACAACTACTTTATCTATCTCTTCTCTCTGCAACAAGGCTTCGACAATAGCCTCATGACCAATATGTGGCGGATCAAAAGAGCCACCAAAAAGTGCAATGTTTTTCATTTAAAGGCAATTATATCTAAAATTGGATAAAATAACCGAATTAAAACTGAGTCTGCTTATTTAGGGTGTACTTTAAGTGTGTGAGACCAGTAAAAAATTATAGGAATTATAATGGCACTAAAAATAGCAATAAATGGATTTGGTAGGATTGGTCGTTGTGTTGCTCGTATAGCTGCAAACAGGGATGATGTTGAACTTGTAGCAATCAACGATATGGCGAGCATGGATATGATGCTCTATCTTTTAAGAAACGACTCTGTTCATGGGACATTTACAAGTGAAGTAGAGCAGGTAGATGATGAAAATATTATGATTGATGGGCAAAAAATCAGAGTCTTTTCTGATCGTGATCCGAAAAATTTAAAATTTGCTGATTGTGGTGCAGATATGGTCTTGGAGTGTACAGGTGTTTTCTTGACACAGGAGTCTGCGCAAGTGCATATTGATAACGGTGTAGAGAAGGTACTCTTTTCAGCTCCTGCAAAGGATAAGGCAACACCTACTTTTGTTATGGGTGTAAACGAAGAGAAGTATGATGGGCAAAAGATAGTCTCTAATGCATCATGTACTACAAACTGTCTGGGTCCTGTTGCGCGTGTTTTAGATGATGCATTTGGCATAGAAAAAGGACTTATGACAACTATTCACTCTTATACAAATGATCAAAATATCTTGGATGTAAAACACTCAAAAGATAAGCGTCGCGCTCGTGCAGGTGCTATTAATATGATTCCAACGACTACAGGTGCAGCGAAAGCTATCAGCCTTGTAATGCCACAACTTGAAGGACGCTTGCATGGTCAGTCGGTGCGTGTACCAACGCCAGATGTCTCTATGGTTGATTTAAATGTAGTGGTAAAACGCTCAACAACAAAAGAGGAAGTTACAAAAGTCTTTAATGAAGCGGCAGAGGGAAGACTCAAAGGACTTCTTCTCATGGACAAAGAGATGCGTGTTTCTCAAGACTTTGTTGGATGTGAATACAGCTCTATCGTTGCAGAAGATTTAACGCAAGTTATCGGTGGCGATATGGTCAAAGTAATGGCATGGTACGATAATGAGTGGGGATACTCTACTAGACTTGTAGATATGGCCCTACACATCTCCAAATAGGAAAACTCTTGGAACTCTTAAATATTAAAAAATTAGATATAGAGAAAAAAAAGGTATTTATTCGTTGTGACTTTAATGTTCCGATGGATGAGTTTGGAAATATCTCAGACGACAGACGCATCCGTTCCGCGCTTGCAACAATTAACTACTGCTTAGATGAGGATTGCTCAGTTATCCTTGCATCACACTTGGGACGTCCAAAGGGTGAGATGGATGCAAAATATTCATTGGCACCGGTAGCAAGACGCTTGCATCATCTCCTAAAAAGAGAGGTGGTTTTAGCCGAAGATGTGATAGGTGATGATGCCAAAGAGAAGACATCGAAGATGAAATGTTGTGATATAGTTTTACTTGAAAATTTACGATTTGAAGAAGGTGAAACTAAAAATGATAAAGAACTCGCGCGTAAACTTGCAGATATGGCGGATGTTTATATTAATGATGCCTTTGGTGTCTCGCACCGCGCTCATGCATCTGTGGAGGGCATTACACACTTTTTTGATGCAGAGCATAAAGCAGCAGGTTTCTTACTTGAAAAAGAGATTAAGTTTTTTGGAAAACTTATCAACAATCCGGTGCGCCCTTTTGCTGCAATAGTAGGTGGAAGTAAGGTTTCAGGAAAACTTGAAGCACTTATCAACCTGCTACCAAAAGTAGATAAAATCTTCATCGGTGGTGGTATGGCATTTACTTTTTTAAAGCAGATGGGGTATGATATTGGTGCATCATTAGTTGAGGATGACCTTCTTGGTGATGCACAACATATTATGAACGAGGCAAAAAAACTTGGTGTGAAATTTTATCTTCCTGTAGATGTTATAGCAGCTGACAAGTTTAGTGAAGATGCTGTAAGTAAGATTGTAACAGCTCAAGAGATTCCAGAGGGTTGGATGGGGCTTGATATCGGTCCTGCTACTGTGAGACTCTACCGAGAGGCTCTCGCTGATGTGCAAACTATTTTATGGAATGGACCTATGGGTGTCTATGAGATGGAGAAGTTTGCAAGGGGATCGAGTAAAATAGCCCACTTTGTTGCAGATAGCTATGCAACAACTGTCGTTGGTGGTGGAGATACCGCTGATTTGGTACAGAGAATCGGTCTAGATGAAGAGATGAGTTTTATCTCTACTGGTGGTGGAGCTTCTCTCGAGCTTCTCGAGGGCAAAGTGCTTCCGGGCGTAGCTTCTTTGGTCGTAACCGAAGAGTAAGAAAAAGGGGAAAAGATGATAGTAGCAGCAAATTTAAAAACAAACTTTACAAGAAAAGAGACAAATGAGTATCTTGCGGAGCTTGATGCTTTTGTAAAGGCTCACAATATCTCTCAAGAAGTTTTAGTTTTTCCTGCTCCATCTTGCCTAGATTACAATAATACAACTGTTGCTGTCGGTACTCAAAACGCTTATCCTGCAAAAGAGGGTGCCTTTACAGGTGAACTCGGCTTGGTACATCTTGAGGAGTTTGGCATTCAAACAATCTTAATAGGACATAGTGAACGACGCCATATTCTAGGAGAGACTCAAGAGTTTCTTGTAGAGAAGTTTAACTTTTATAAAGAGTTGGGCTTCAAGATCGTTTACTGTGTGGGTGAGCCTTTAGAGAAGCGTGAAGCGGGAAAAGAGGTTATGATGGAGTATATTGATGCACAATACAGGGGCATAGATACAACTTATGAAAATCTTATTATCGCTTATGAGCCTGTCTGGGCGATAGGAACGGGGCTAACACCGACGCTAAGCGATATTGAAGAGGTGCATAAAGCACTCAAAGAGAAATCTTCTGCACCACTTTTATACGGCGGCAGTGTAAAAGTAACCAATGCTAAAGAGGTTATGGCACTTAACAATGTAGATGGTGTGCTTGTTGGAAGTGCTGCTCTTTATAGTGAGCATTTTTGTACAATGATAAACTACGCCGAAGAACTATAATCTAGCTTTAAGAAAAAAGGAAAAAGAATGATAATGAAAGGGAAAAAAGGTCTTATAGTAGGTCTTGCAAACAATAAGTCAATTGCATACGGAATAGCACAGGCATGTGCAGCGCAGGGTGCAGAGATGGCATTTACATATCTTAATGATGCACTCAAAAAGAGAGTTGAACCGATTGCAAAAGAGTTTGGGAGTGAGTATGTCTATGAGTTAGATGTCTCAAATCCTGAACATATGGACTCACTTGCTTCTAAGATAGAGAGAGATTTTGGAAAGATTGATTTTTTAGTACACTCTGTTGCATTTGCACCAAAAGAGGCATTAACAGACTCTTTTATGAAAACAAGCAAAGAGGCATTTCAAATTGCTATGGATGTAAGTGTTTACTCTCTTATAGATTTGACAAATAAGCTTGAGTCAGTTCTAAGTGATGATGCATCTATCTTAACACTCTCCTATCTAGGTGGACCTAAGTATATCGTAAACTATAATGTTATGGGTGTTGCTAAGGCGGCTTTAGAGTCAACAGTTAGATATATGGCTGTTGATTTGGGCAAGAAAGGACAAAGAGTCAATGCTATCTCTGCGGGACCTATTCGTACACTAGCTGCAGCGGGTATTGGTGATTTTAAACAAATTTTAAACTGGAATGAAATTAACGCTCCACTTAAGCGAAATGTCACAATAGAGCAGGTTGGTAACTCTGCCATGTATCTTCTAAGTGATTTAAGCTCTGGTGTTACAGGTGAAATTCACTATGTAGATAGTGGTTACAACATCATGGGTATGGCTGCTGCTCAGACAGATGAAAATGGCAAAACAGTTCTCTCATGGGATGCTAACAAGTAGTTTCTAGTCTTAAACTCCTCCATTAGAGGGGGAGATAACCCCTCCATCTAATCTCTTTCAGAGTATAATTTCTCAAAAACAAGGTTTATAACATAATGAATAATAAAACATACTACTATGTGCATACTGGACATAGAATAGGTTTAGATAGATTTAGGCGTGCTGTGGCGATATTAAATCAACTAGAGGCGGATATAACGCTTCTTACCTCTGATTATCGAATTGCTCAAAGTTCGCGTGATTTTGGCATCGAGAAGAGTGTTGGGATTGATGTAGTACGAAATATACCTCAAATCGCTCGAAATGGGGATAATCTCATTTTAGATTCAGATGAAGTAAACCCTCTAATGATTGAGGATATGCAAGAGTATTTTTCCATATTTATACATATTCCTGAAGATGCAGTTGTTGTGGAAGATAAATTTTTTGATGCAATACAGAGTGAGAAGCGAGTGAAAATTTCCTACTTTTTCGGGGATGATGATTATGAAAAAGATCTAGAGAAGCATTTGGATTTTGTGAGTGATTTGAATGTATCTTTACAACTTGGGTTTTACTATTTTCTTGATTATGAGGAGAAGCTAAAAACAAAGTTTCACAACTATTTTGAATTTGAAGAGTATGATAAGATGATTCAAGAGAGTGAGATTGTCATCACTTGCTCTCCTCAGGCCATCCTTGATGCTCTTGCTGCAGGTGCAAAACCAATCTATGTTCAGAGAGAAGACTATACAAAAGCATTTATTTCAGTTTTTGAATCGTATAATGTACCGATAATTCAGGATTATGATAAAAATCACTTAAATGTGATATTAGAGTCCATAGATGAGCGAAAATATGGAAAAATTTTACAAAACGGACAAAATATAGTAGATTTTATAAAAGAGTCCTTGGATTTATAATTAATGCAACACTTTTAGTATATAATATGCGCAAATTTCTTACATAAGTGAGTAGAATATGAAAAATAGTAGCCGTAGAGGTTTTATGGGAAAAGCATTTGGTGCTGTTGCGGGAGTTGGAGCAGTAGCTTCGCTCTATGCAATGAAAAAGAGTTGGGATCCGCTTCCAAGTGTAAAGGCAGCAGGTTTTACAACTCTTGATATGTCAGCATATAAAGATAATGAACTTGTAACTGAAAAGTGGAGAGGAAAGCCTATCTTTGTTTTAAAATATACACCTGAAATGATAGCAAGTATGACAGAAAAACAAAAAGGGCGTAGTATTAAGATAGGAGATAGCTACTATCTTGTAAATCTTGGTCTCTGTACTCACCTTGGATGTATCCCCGGATATAATCCTGATGAGAAGAGCTTTTTATGTGCATGTCATGGTGGGCAGTATGACTTCTCTGGTGATGTGACAAAAGCACCACCGCCGCGTGGTCTTGACATCCCTCCGTTTAAGATAGATGGTATGAAGCTTGTTCTTGGGGAAGAGGGTCCTGAGTATAAGAAGATGAAAGAATCTGGCGTAACGCTATAAATTAAAGGAAGGTAAATATGGCACATTTTACAAAAGCAACGAGTGTTCATGATTGGTTAAACCAACGCTTGGGCATTGATACAGTTCGCCGTGTTATGGCAACTGAGTATTGGATCCCTAAAAATATTAACTTTTTATGGGCGATGGGAATGGTTCTAGCAATTACTTTTGGTTTATTGCTTGTTTCTGGAATATTCCTTTTAATGTATTATCAACCAAATGTAGCTACTGCATTTGATAGTGTAAACTATACAATCATGAAAGAGGTTGAGTTTGGATGGTTGTGGAGACATATACATGGTGTAGCTGCATCAGTCGTTTTCCTGATTATCTACATTCATATGTTTACAGGTATCTACTATGGCTCATACAAGAAGGGTCGTGAGATGATCTGGATTTCTGGTATGCTCCTTTTTGTTGCATTCTCAGCAGAGGCATTCTCTGGATATATGTTACCATGGGGTCAAATGAGTTACTGGGCTGGTATGGTTATTACAAACCTCTTTGCTGGTGGATCGCTTCACGCTGATGGTCTAGTTGAGTGGATTCGTGGAGATTATGTTCCTGCGCAAGCGTTCTTAAATCGTTTCTTTATGCTCCATGTACTTCTTATTCCTCTTGCTATTTTAGGGCTTATTGGTTTACACTTTGGTGCGCTTCGTATTCCGCATGTTAATAATCAAGATGGTGAAGAGATTGATTTTGATGCTGAGTCAAAAAAATATTTAGCTGGTGATAAAGCAGGAAGTAAAGTTATTCGATTTGCAAATGATTTTATGTCTAAAGATATGATGGTCGTTGGTATCTATCTGGTATTTTTCTTCTATCTGGTCTTTTTCCATTATGATTTTGCGATGGATCCGGTTAACTTCGATCCTGCTGATGGTTTGAAGACTCCGGCACATATCTATCCAGAGTGGTACTTTTTATGGTCGTATGAGATTCTTCGTCCATTCTCTACAGATGTTGGTTTAATGGCATTTGGATTTGCACAAGTTATCTTTATGCTTTTACCTTTCTTAGATAGAAGTCCGAATGCTCTACCTGCTTCTCGTCGTGGGCTTTTTAAGTTTTGGTTTTGGGCAATGCTTATTGATATGATTGTCCTCACAGCAATGGGAAAAGTACCACCGATTGAGCCTTTTGGAACAATAGGTTTTTACGCAGCACTTACATTTATTAGTTTATGGATACTTCTTCCAATAATTACAATGTTTGAAAAAAAAGTATAGGGGTAAAGTCATGAAAAATAAAGAACCATTAATATTAGCAGTAGTTGTAGCTTTTACTCTTATAACATACTACTTAGTTGAACCGTTTGCACATTCACAAATGCATAAGCATTTTGAGAGTGAAGGTTTTGCATATAAAGATTTACCAGCACTCACTCAAAAGGGTGATGCAGCGAGAGGTAAGGAGTTGGTAACTGGTGCAGCGGCGTGTACGGGATGTCATGCAATTTCAAAAGAGGGATTTGCTGCGGCTATGGATCCTGCTACTGCAGCAGCTAGTTATGGTGTAAATCCACCAGATTTGTCAAATGCCGGAGCAGTTTATAGTGAGAACTTTTTAGCAGATTTGATTGTAAATCCTGCACATGCTCTCAAAGTGGAGCATAAATTTGATATCAACAAAGGTCAGATGCATCCAATGGTTCCTTTTTATGGAGCTGGCGGAGATATCAATCAAGAAGTTGCAGATATTATTGCATACCTTAAGTCTATCGCTGTAAAAGGTGAAGCATTAACTCCTGAGATAGCGTATGAGACTGCTTGTGGTAGGTGTCATGCAAACCACTATGCTGGATGGACGCAGATTGGAGAGAAACCTCACTTTAAGCGTAAACAAGATGAACTTACTTTTGAGATGAATTTGGCGAATTACCAAGATGCACTTACTAAGTACATGGGTAAATTACCACCAGATTTAAGTATCTACATCCGTTCTCGCGGTGAACACTACATTAAAACATTTGTAGAGAATCCACAGAATTATCTTCCGGGAACTGCTATGCCTCGTGTAGGTGTAAATCCGGAAGCTGCAGAGAAAGTGATAGAGTATCTTGAAGACTCAGGTGATGCAAAGCGTCATGAAAGAGAAAGTGTAGGATACAAAGTGATGGTTTTTATGCTTATCTTTGCTGTTTTCGCTTTCCTTTGGAAAAAAGAGGTGTGGAGAGATCTTCACTAATAACTTAAGGTTAAGAGTCTCTTCTCTTAACCTTTTTTTTTGTTAAGTTTATGTACAATCGTATATGAGATTTAGAAAATTAAAAAAACAGTCAAAACAGAAAAAAAATACTTCCACAAAAAAAACTTTTCACTATGCCGGTTATCTAGATAAAATAAAAGCACTTATTACGGACATGTTTATGATATATGCTCCTATTTTATACTTTATAGCGTATGTTGCCATGGATGGAAAGGATTCCTTTCAATCTTCACAGTTGGCACCATTAGCAGGTGTGACTCTCTATGGAATCATCTATGCAATTTTGTTAAGTAAATTTGGGCAAACCCCCGGAAAAAAAGCGTATAATTTAAAAGTAGTGGATGATAAAACGGGTGAGAATATATCATTTTTTAGAGCATTTTTTCGTTTTGTAACATTCCTCTTCTCAGCAACAATACTTCTTGGACTTTTAACTCCACTATATCGTAAAGATAAAAAAGGGTTACATGATATACTGAGTAACACTATTGAAGTTGTAATAGAATAATAATATATTCAACTCCAAAGGATATAATTGCATAATAACAACAAGAGGAAGTGATAGATGCTCATTGATAGCTATGATAGGGTGGTTGATTATTTAAGAGTTTCAGTAACGGAACGCTGTAACTTTAGATGCCAATACTGTATGCCGGAAAAACCTTTTTCTTGGGTTCCAAAAGAGAACTTACTTACTTTTGAAGAGCTTTTTGAATTTATGAAAGTTGCCATAGATGAGGGTGTGAAGAAGATTCGCATCACCGGTGGAGAGCCACTTTTGCGCGAAGATTTAGATGCCTTCATCAAGATGATTTATGACTATGCTCCCTCTATAGACCTAGCAATGACGACAAATGCCTTTTTACTCAAAGGTACTGCTCAAAGACTTAAAGACGCAGGTCTGAAGCGCATCAATGTCAGTATAGATACACTCAAGCCTGAAGTTGCCCTTGCCATCGCTGGAAAAGATGTTTTAAAAAATGTTTTAGAGGGTGTGGATGAAGCGCTGAGAGTAGGGCTGAAAGTAAAAGTAAATATGGTACCCATGAAGGGGATGAATGCAGATGAGATTGTGGATGTTTTGGAGTACTCAAAAGCGCGTGGTATGAGTATTCGATTTATTGAGTATATGGAAAATGCTCATGCAAAAGCGGATATCTCCGGTATGAAATCTTCTGAACTTTTAGAGATTCTTGGAAAGAAGTATAACTTTAGTGATGATGGCTTTGATGGTGCTTCTCCCTCTCACTACTATACCATGGAAGATGGGTATAAGTTTGGGATTATTGAGCCTTATGGGGATGATTTTTGTAAGCAGTGCAATCGTATTCGTCTCACAGCAGAGGGGCATTTGATTCCTTGTCTCTACTTTGATGAGGCGATGAGTATCGCTGAGTCTATAAAAAGAGGCGATATAAAAGGGGCAGCTTTAGTGCTAAAAGAGGTAGTGAAAAACAAACCTGAAAAAAATCGCTGGGGTGGTGATGATGCAGAAATCTCCTCTCGCGCTTTTTATGAGACAGGTGGGTGATAGGTGATCTATCTAGTAGAACATTTTTACTCTATTCAGGGAGAGGGTAGGTATGTTGGTACACCTTCACTCTTTTTTCGTTTCGGCGGATGCAATATGAAGTGTGAGGGATTTGGTTGTATAGAGAAAGCACCAAATGGAGATGCAGTTCTGGGGTGCGATACCGTTTATGCGGTCAATAAAGAACACTTTGCACAAAACTGGGTACCCATAGAGCATGAGCAGGATTTGCTGCAAGTGTTAGAACTTTATGATTTACCAGAGGGTGTAGATGTTGTACTGACCGGTGGAGAACCACTTATCTATGCAAATGATGCTATCTTTGTACGCTTTTTAGAGAATCTCATAGCAAACAATCATCGTGTAACCTTTGAGACAAATGCATCCATAGATGTCGATTTTGAAAAGTTTAGCGTTTATAAAGAGTGTGTTTTTGCACTCTCTGTGAAGCTGAGTAATTCAAAGGAGCCTTTGAGTAAAAGAGTGCGAGGCGATGTTATTTTCAACATAGCACAAAATGCAAAAGATGCTTTTTTTAAGTTCTCCATAGATGCAGACTCTATTAATCTTGGTTTAGAAGAGGAGCTAGGAAGTATATTGATGCACTCACAGCAGACCTCAGTCTATTGTATGCCTCTTGGTGGAAGCAGGGAGGAAGTAGAGGCAAATACAGAGCCACTTATAGAGTTTTGTAAAGCGCAGGGGTATAACTTTAGTGATAGATTACATATTCGTATTTGGGATATGAACAAGGGTGTGTAGATGATTATTAGAAAGATGTTTAAGTTTGAAAATGCACACATCGTGCGCGGCTGTTCTACTCAGAAGTGTCGCAGTTCTCTTCATGGACACTCATACAGAGTAGAGTTACTCTTTGAGTCAAATTTTTTAGATAATGGTCAGATGGTTTACGATTTTGGTTTAATGAAGCAAAATATGAAAGACTTGGTAGAGTCCTTTGATCATGCCATCACTCTGTGGAGTGGGGATAGTAAAGAGTACATAAATGATATGAAAAAGCACTCCTCAAGATGGGTGCAACTTCCTGTCTCTCCTTCAGCAGAGCAGTTTTCACGAGTTATCTATCTGATGATAGACAGGCTTTTGCACCTAACATCTACCGTAAATGGAGAAAAAGAAGTAAAACTCAACTCTGTAATAGTCCATGAGACGCAGAGTGGCTATGCGCAATGTTTTCACTCTGATGCCTATAGCCCTTTAATGGGTGTAATAGAGTTGGAGAAAATTCTCTTTAGTGAAGAGGTAGTCTCTAGTTGGCATGATAGTGACTTATGGCTGAAGGTCATAAGTGGAGACTCTTTTATAAACCCTACAACAGTATTATAGTTTTCTGTTTTATACATATTTTTTATCTTCTATCAGTAATTAATATTACTGATGTTTGTACAATTAGGAGATAAGAGAGTTTTGCAGCTCTGAAGTAAAATCAAATTTGGTGCTAATGAGTTGCAGGCTCTCTTCTTCTAAAATTTCTTCGCGGTTTTCATCGACCACTATAAAGGCATTTGCATTAGCAAGAGGTGATATCATTCCCGGTGCATAGTGTTCACAAGCACTAAAGTGACTTCCATCAAAATACCCCGGAATGAGAGATCGCCTCCCTTTTTTTAACTTCATATTTTGTTTAGATTTTGCTGTGATTGTGTTTATATATTTAGCATTAGCCCCAGAAATGGCGTAGATGATACTACGTCCAAAGAGTTCAAAGTTGAGTGCTGCTGCGAGTGGATTTCCCGGGAGATTGAGAATGACTGTTTTTCCCACCTTTCCAAAAGTTGTTGGCTTTCCCGGTTTTATCTCTACTTTATCAAAATATATCTCATACCCAAAGGCTTCAAAAGCCGCTTTTGTAAAGTCTGCATCACCGACACTTACCCCGCCACTTGTTATGACTATGTCACACTCTAAAGCACTTTTAATATGCTCTTGGATGTCTTCTAGAGTATCTTGTGCAGTTCCTATAAACTCAACTTCGCAACCTAGTTCTTTTGCTCTAGCGAGCAGGGTTGGTGAGTTTGTGTTATAGAGTTGATATGCAGAGACACTCTCATAGTGCATCTTTAGCTCATTTCCAGATGCAAAGAGGGCAACTCTTGGGCGTTTGTAAACCTTTATATGGCTAATGCCTTGAGAAGCTAAAAGTGTTATCTGGTGTGCATCGATTTTATCGCCTTTTGTAAGCAGCAACATACCGACTCTGATATCCTCTCCCATACTGCGGATATGCACTCCCTCTTTTATATCTTCTGGGAGAATGACTCCATCATCAGTTGTTTGCGTATTCTCTATGGGAACAATCGCTTCACACCCCTTTGGTACTCTTGCACCTGTCATTATTTTGATGGCAAAGCTGTGTTGCAACTCCCCTTGAAAATCATCTCCTGCAAAGATGCTCTCCTGCACTGTTACTTCACACTTTGCATCACTAGTTTTTACCGCATAGCCATCCATAGCGGAGTTGTCAAAAGGAGGTAAGTTGTGCGTTGCGATGATATCTTCAGCTAAAATGTACCCTAAAGCTTCTTCAATGGGTAGGATTTTTAGTGATGTTGGAGTTACGTTTTCATATATTAATTCAAGTGCTTTTTCTATAGAGACAGCCATAATTGCAAACCTTATTTTTTTAATAGGGTTATTTTACTATAATTTCGCCATGAATGAAATGTATAGTATGGGATTACTCCTACATAGTGTCGGTGCAGTTACAATTTTGGTGATGGTTTTTACAAATCTTTTTTTACTTATCAGCTCTCGTGACTTGAAAAAGTATAGGCGTTTACACTCAATATATCTTCTGCCTCTTACTGCTACCATAGCAGGTTTTATCATCTTTACAGGGATGATTATGATGGCAGCAAAGCATCTAGACTTTACAGTTTTAAATATTGTTATGATAGTGGTTGCAATAGCCTTTATAGTTTTAGAGGTCAAAAGAGTAAAGGCTCTAAAGTATCTTAATGCTTCAAAAGAGCGTGCTTTTGAAGCTTATAAACCCTTTGCTCGTAGGGTGTTACAGATAGAGTTTATTATGCTTTTGATTATTTCACTTATTATGTGGCTAGTATGATTTATATATTTGAGTCAAGAGCAGGGGAGCCGATACTTACCTTAAAAGGAGAACTCTATAAGTACCTTGTAAAAGTAAGAAGACACGCGCTAGGAGATACATTAGGATTTCGATCAAAAGAGAAGATAGGAGTTTTACATCACTACAAGATAGTTTCAATCGAGCCAAGATCACTTACTTTAGAGTTAGAAAAATCAAAAATCTATGAGATTAAACCGAGTAAGTATCTCCATATAGCTTGGTGCCTAATAGACACAAAATCTATTGAAAAAGTGTTGCCTTCTTTATGCGAGATGGGCGTTGCTAAAATCTCTTTTATTTTGTGTGATAGAAGCCAGAAAAATTTCAAACTAGATTTTAAACGCTTAGAGAGAATAGTAGAAGCCTCTATGCAGCAGAGTGGAAGAACCTCTCTAATGGAGTTTGATACTTACAAGAGCATAGCTTCATTTATAGAGAAGTTTCCAGATACGAAAGTGTTTGATTTTACTGAAAAAACTTTAGAGGGTACAGCTGGAATCCAAGAGGTATTAGTTGGGTGTGAAGGGGGGTTCTCATCACAAGAGAGAGAACTCTTATCCTCTCAAGAAGTTTTTAGACTCAATACTCCTATGGTTTTGCGTTCAGAATCTGCCGTTCTTGGAGTAAGTGCCAAAATTCTTTTATAATAAGATTTTATTATGTTTCATTTTGACCCACAAGCTAAAAATTATAATTTAATCACATTTGTAATTCTTATAATTAAGCAATGTGATGATATCATCACATATTAGGCCTATTTTAAATAAGTTGTCTAAGTATAGAAGGAGACAAAATGATAAAGCCAATTTTAGTTGGATTAGTATTGATTGCACTTGCTGGATGTTCCAAAGATGCAAATAATTCAACTAGTTCAAAAAGTAGTAAAGAGACTACAACGAACAACAGTAGTTCTAGCACAAAAGAGAGTGCATCAAGTACACTGGAGTTTTTTAGTGAAGCATATAGCCTTTTTAGCTCATCTTCATCAAATGATGGGGAGGGTGTTTTTGATTCTCTGATGAACTATTGGAACTCAGATGGGAACAGTAGCAGCACGGGAAGTGATTCAAGCTGGTTTGATTTTTCATCATGGTTTGGATCGGATAGTAGCGCATCGAATGTAAGCTTGTTGAGTAATTTAAAAGAGCTTGCAACAAGTGCAGATTCTAGAGAACAATTTATCTATGACGGTATAGATTATAGTGTTGAGTATGTAGTACGTGAATATTTTCCTGATTTCATGTATAACACACTTATGGGACTTGATTTTTTAAAGGCAGAAAATCTTGTTGCATCGAGTGCAACGCTTGTAAGCTATATGGGAAGTCTCTATGATGACTACTTTGGCTCTGCAGCACCGCAAAGAGCTGCAGCAGTTGCGACTGCAAATGATGAAGAGAGCTTGATACAGCTTATAATTGATGAAATATACAATATCATTATGGAGTGGCTATGGCCTTCTGATGATGTGGTAACACCACCTGTCGTTATTGATCCGAGTGAGATGATAGATCCATCTATTCCAGTTGATTTTAATAGTGTCGGGCTTGATTTAAAATCAAAAGTTTTTTATGTCGCTTCTGCTACATATATGACAATAACTATGGATGCAAACGAAAATAAAGGTCGCGGTGAGATAGGCTTTGGTGTTGGTGAAGATTTTACATATACGGTCAATAGTGATGGTACACTAGATATTGATATGGCTGGAATCTATAAGGTAGATATGACCTACTATGATCCAAACTATTGTGTGGCAGTAACTATGCTAGATACAGAGACAGATGAAACTTATGATGCTTACTGGTTCTTTGACGAAGACGTTTACAATAAAGCATCAAATATGAAACTTGCAGAACAGACCTGCTTTATCCGTAAAAAAGGATACAGCGCACCTGTCGTAGCAAAAGATGGAAAACTTGAACCTATTAAAGATGAGCGTGCAGGTCACTCTCCTGTTTCAGGTTCCACAACAGCAGATGTCGTAAGTACATTAGTCAATGGAGTGTCAAACACCGCTAATATAACAGATGCAAAATACTTTGCAAGAAAGATGCGTCATGGTGTTTTCTCCATCTACACAACAAATGGACAAACGGACACACTTCAAGCACGTGAAACAGAGAAGATTAAGCGTGAGTTGCTCCCTCTTGTTGCTGCAAGCACACTTGATTTAGAGACGCTGATGACTTCTGCATATGATGGTAGTATAGCGTTCCAAAGTGAAGTCAATCGTGATTTAGATGCTAGCTTTACAGAGATTAATGGACGATTAGATGAGCTTATAAATGCTATTTCAGTTGCTATCGAGAATACAAGTACGACACAAGATGGTAGAGCTACTACACCTACATATGGAGATAAAGTAGTTATTCATGCAGTAGTAACAGGTGTTAACTTTTTTCAAAATCAAGGTACAGCAGATGTTACAATGACTATTACAAATCCAGCTGATAATGGACGTAATGCTAGTATTGTCTTTACGACTGAAGTAACAGGAAAAGCATTTGGATCAGGAGATATCAGTTTTGATGAAATCTCTGCAGGACAGAGTAATAACTATCTAAGTGGCTCAGAGTATAAACTCAACGTAAAAACTTTTAATTACAAAAAGAGTGATGGAATTATGAACTTCTCTGGTGATGGATATTTAGGAGTGACATCTAAGTTTAATGTTTCAAATTATGTTATTAAAGCACTCTTCCCATATGACACGCTCACACTTGAAAGTGTTACTGCGACTGTTGATGGAAAGATAACAACAGCTGCAGGTAGAGTCTTTGATGGTACTTTAATCTTTGATGGTGCAGATAGTAGTAACTCTCAAATGGATGGTACTTTAGTCGGTGTTAACAATGAACCGACTATTACAGGTTTAGTAAAAACTTCACTCAACACAGATGATATTACGCAGTGGTACACATCTACGAATACGACTGAGCAAGTTGTTAATAACCTTGGTGACCAGAGTTACTCTATGAATGTACAGCTTACAAGTAAAGACTCTAAACAAACAGCAAGTACCAATATGCTTGCTAGAAGAGATACGGCAGAAGATAAATGGTACTATAATCTTCAAAACTTAAATGTTACAGATACGCACGGAAGTATGAAAGCAGATAGTATATACTTTGTTCAAAATGGATCTACTACGATTAGTGAAACGATAGATAAACTCATTCAAAGTGGTATTAATCTTGATGCAGATTTAAATTCAATGATTAATTTAGGTTGGGATATTGCAAGTGACTTTAGTGAGATTGGGATTGAAAACCTACAGGTAGTAATGAAGCCTGCATCAGGTGATGTAACTGTTAAAAGTACCATTCATATGAATAATCTCGGTGCTACAATGAGTGCTGATGCCGTAACTACTTATGATTATGATACTACACATCTAAGTTCTACAGGGGATTTTACAACTGTAGTTGATGCAAGTAGTGGTAAAAATGTATATTCAAATACATTTACTATGAAAGGAAGCATTAAAGAGGATTTGAAGTTTAACTATTTGTATGAGATTGACTATACAGATGATAGACAATACATACTTTTCACACGAGAAGATAGTACATATCAAATGGGCTTTGTTTTAACAAATAGCGAGATTTTAGGGGGTGACTCTTATGGCGTAAAAGCAAAATTCTTTATGAATGACACCTATGATGTTATGGAGGGAATGGAGCTTAGAAATATAGATGACACGCCTCTTGGTATCTATAATCGTTCCGAAGATCCACTTCAAATCAACTTTTTAGATGGTGTTAAGGAGTATATGTACTTATATTAAGATTTATTTAGATATAATTGCAACTCAAAAATCCGCGCCCATACGGATTTAAAAAATATATCGCATCGTGTACTATTGACACGGTGCAAAAAAAGGTCAGAAATGAAAAAAGGAATACACCCTAATTTAGTTACTTGTACTGTAACATGTGCTTGTGGAAACACTTTTGAGACAAAGAGTCAACAAGATACAATGAAAATCGACATCTGTAATGAGTGTCATCCATTCTTTACAGGTTCAGAGCGTATGGTTGATACAGCTGGTCGTATCGAGAAATTTAAAGCGCGTTACGCTAAAAAATAATCTTTCTTTAAAGATTACACGATGCTCTCCCTCGTTCCAACTCCCATTGGCAACATCGGAGACATTTCCCTTCGTGCCATTGAGGCACTTCGCGAAGCAGATGTTTTACTCTGTGAAGATACTCGCGTTACTAAAAAACTTATCCATATCTTAAAAGAGCGTTACAGCACCACTTTTAAAGAGCATCAAGAGTTTATCTCTCTACACTCTCATAATGAAAAACATTTTATTGAAAAATTAGAACCCTCTTTTTTTGAATCAAATGTTGTTTACATTAGTGATGCAGGGATGCCGGGGGTGAGTGATCCGGGTCAGGCTCTTGTTGCCTACTGTTTAGAAAATAGTGTCGCTTATGACGTACTTCCGGGTGCCAACGCGCTGCTTACAGCTTTTGTGGCAAGTGGATTTGAAGAGACGCAACTTCTCTTTTTGGGTTTTTTAGATCACAAAGGCTCCTCCCGTGCAAGTGGTTTACAAAAAGCACTCTACAATGGATACACGACTATCCTATATGAATCTCCGCATAGATTAGAGAAACTCTTAAAAGAGCTGCATAGTGAAGCAGCCTCACGAGAGATATTTCTTGCCAAAGAGTTAACGAAGAAGTATCAAAATTATTTGCGAGGAACGCCAGAGGAGTTATTAGCAGAGTTAAATGGTAATTTTCGTGGTGAGTGGGTTGTAGTTATTTCGCCGGCACCAGCGCAGGCAGACTCAGCAATCACGCAAAAAGATATCCTTGCTCTAAATCTTCCAAAAAAAGTGCAGGCGAAACTCATCTCTAAAATAACAGGTGAAAATACAAAAGCGTGTTATCAGAGGCTTTTAGAGGAAATTTAAGAAAAAACTCTCTAAATCACTCATTGAACACTTTTTTTCGCTAAAATATCGTCATGTTAATTTATGCAAAACAACCAATCTATTATCTTATAAACAAATACCCAAATAAAATTAAAAAGCTCTATCTTGCCAAAGAGGTAGATAAAAAAGAGTACTCTCGCCTTATGAAGATGTCTTTTGAAGTCAAGCGTATTCCTAATGAAGCAGCGCAGAAGATGTGTAAAAATGCTTCGCATCAGGGATTTTTAGCTGAAGTGGAAGATATTCACTTGCAACCTTATGACTTCTTTTTTGAGAAGAAGTTTGTACTTGTACTCTCTGGACTTACAGATGTGGGCAATATAGGAGCGCTTGTTAGAAGTGCGTACGCTCTAGGCGTAGATGCTATCATAGCGTGCGGAGTAAAACAACTTCCACTTGACACTATTGTGAGGACAAGTACCGGAGCGCTCTACGATATGCCTTTTGCGATAGAGCATAACATTCATGATGTACTTAATGACTTAAAGATGTCAGGTTTTACAATCTATGGAGCAGATATGAGTGGACTCGATATTCGTGAGACACGTATAGAGAGAAAAAAAGTTTTAGTTTTAGGAAGTGAGGGTGAGGGGCTGAGTTCAAGAGTAGTCTCTAAGCTAGATTGTGCGGTGAGTATAAAGATGGCACATGAGTTTGATTCGCTTAATGTAAGTGTAGCAGGAGCAATATTAATGGATAGGATGCGATAATGAGTGCAACATTTGATGATATAAAAAAAAGAGGTGCGAAGCAAATTTCTGAGGAAACTCATATACCTGTACAGTATGTCAAAGCACTTTTAGAGTCTCAATTTGATGCCTTTTCAAAGGTGCAATTTTCAGGGTTTATATCTATTTTAGAGAGAGAGTATGGAGTCTCCTTAGATGAGCTTAAAGAGGCGGGAGAGAGCTACTTTTCCCAAGAACAGCTTACGCCAAATAGTAATGGTCTTTTTGTTGTACCTGAGAAAAAAAAGCGAAATAGAGTTCTCTATATATCTGTCTCTGTTTTACTTGTGATAGGTGTGATTATTTTCAGTATGAGTTCTAAAGGGGAACCAAATAGTGAAGAGAATTTTACCAATGATGATCTTATAGAGAGTGTTGTTGAAGAGATAAATGAATCAAAAGATAGTGAAAAGCCACCTCTCGAGCAAGATTCTAAAGAGAAAAATACGACGAGTGCCGCTCAAGAATTAAACAGCACTATGGAGACATCAACTCCTATCAAAGAGGTAGTTGAAGAAAGCTCTTTTCGTATTCATCCAAGAAGTAAGCTTTGGTTAGGTTATATTGATGTAGAAACAAATAAAAAGCGTCAAACTGTGACTTCCAAAGATTTAAAACTTGATCCAAATAAAGATTGGCTTCTCCTTTTTGGACATGGCTATGTGGATATGTATATTGACGGAGAACTACAAAAGTTTGATAGTCGTAACTATTTGAGATTTTTATATAAGGACGGCGTTTTAAAGCATATATCTGTAGAAGAGTTTAAACGCTTTAACAGAGGTCGTAAATGGTAAAACTTTTTGCTGTTTTACTCTTTTTTAGTTTTATAACTCTCTCCCTTTATGCCGATACAAATGAGACACTTACTGTAATAACAGATGTAATAGAGAAAGAAGATCCTTTGATTGAAAAGATAAAGGGATATATTGATACAAAACAGTATAACGAGAATAGAGATTTTATCAAGGTTATTTTTGACCCAAAATCAGACTACTACAAAAATGAGAGAGTCGATGCCGTAAAGGTAATGCAGACACTTAAAGAGAATGGACTCTTAAAACTTTTTTTTAAAAAACCCATTGATTTACAACTTCATTTTAAAACAAGTGGTGCACCACTCTTCTTTGTAAAAATAATGGGAGATACATTAAGAAATATTGGTTATTATCGTTATGTTACTACTGCTTCAAGTCTTGATGCATCTGAATTTACTTGGAGTATTGGGCTAAGTTCTGAATATGTTACAGATCCACTTATTTTGGAAAAAGAGCTTAATAAAAGTGGTTGCTATATTATAGATATATCCCGTAACTCTGCAACAGAGTGGAGTTATGTTATTGATATGAGTGATGCCCATTTAAATGTAGATAGTTTAGAAGTAGATATGGAAATGAAACTCAAGCGCTCTTTATATGCACATTGGGTTAATGTTTCACAGATAAAATCAGTTGTAATTTACAGTAGCAGACGCAATAGATGGTACCCAAATATTAGCTTTTATGATGCATCTTTGCATCTTTTAAAAGTTATCAAAAAGGATAAAGTTTTTAGGAAGCTCTATCTTAATATTCCTCAAAATGCAAAGTATATGAAGATATCAGACCTTTACACACTCAAAAATGTACGAGATGCTTTAAGGCTTGTTCCAAGTGGTGCAAAATAGGGGCATAATGTAGCCCTTATCTTATTCTAAAATAATTTGGCTAAAATGTCATCAATAAATTAATAACTGCAAGTCAGTTAATAGGGTGACATATGTTTGATGAGATACGATTTAATAGAGTTGAGAGACTACCGAAGTATGTTTTTGCTGAGGTTAATGATATTAAAATGGCGGAGCGTCGTGCTGGAAAAGATGTAATAGATTTCTCAATGGGAAATCCCGATGGAGATACTCCAGAGCATATTAGAGCCAAACTTGTTGAGTCTGCAGAGAAGACAAAAACACATGGCTACTCTGTCTCTAAAGGTATCCCAAAATTACTACAGGCTATTGCTGACTGGTATGAGCGTCGATATGATTGTAAACTTGACCCTGAGACGGAGTGTGTTGCTACGATGGGATCAAAAGAGGGATATGCACACCTAACTTATGCCATAACAAATCCGGGCGATGTGGCAGTTGTTCCTGACCCAACTTACCCTATTCATGAGTACTCTTTTATTCTTGCTGGTGGAAATGTTGTAAAGTTTGGTATTGAGTTTGATGAACACTACCGCGTAAATGAGGATCGCTTTTTTGAAAATCTCAACCGTGTCTTTATGGAGTCATCTCCAAAACCAAAGTATGTACTTGTAAACTTTCCACATAATCCAACAACTGCAACTGTAACCCCTGAGTTCTATACGCGTTTGGTAGCTATGGCAAAAGAGAAGAGATTTTACATTATCTCCGATATCGCCTATGGTGATATCACTTTTGATGGGTATAAAACACCTTCAATCATGTCTGTGCCGGGTGCAAAAGATGTAGCAGTAGAGTCATTTACACTCTCAAAATCTTACAATATGGCAGGATGGCGTGTTGGTTTCTTTGTTGGAAATAAAAAACTTATAGGTGCCTTGCAGAAGATAAAGTCTTGGCTAGATTATGGAATGTTTACACCGATTCAGGTGGCTGCAACGGTGGCACTCAATGGTCCTCAGCAGTGTGTAAGAGATATCACAGAGAAGTATAATCATCGTCAAGAGGTACTAATAGAGGCATTTGCAAGAGCTGGTTGGCATATACAAAAGAATGAAGCGAGTATGTTTAGCTGGGCAAAGATTCCAGAGTGTGCGGCGCATTTAGGCTCTTTAGAGTTCTCTAAAAGACTCCTGACCGAAGCGGGTGTAGCCGTAGCACCGGGTATAGGATTTGGTGAGTTTGGTGAGGGGTATGTTCGTATAGCGCTTATTGAAAATGACAACCGCATCCGCCAAGCAGCGCGTAATATTAAAGAGTTTTTAAAACAGTTTCAAAATGGAGAACAAAAATCATGATAAAAGTAGGAATAATCGGTGTTGGAACTGTAGGGGCGAGTGTTGCAAATATCTTAAAAGATAACGCAGATGTGATTAGTGCGCGCGCAGGTGTCGATATCATCGCTAAAAGCGGTGTGGTGAAAAACCTCTCAAAAGATAGAGGTGTAGATATTATTCTCAGTGACAATGTCGATGATGTACTCAATGATGCAGAGATAGATGTTGTTGTAGAACTAATGGGTGGTGTAGATGAGCCATTTGAAGTTGTTAAACGCGCGTTAGAGTCTGGAAAAGCAGTTGTAACTGCAAACAAAGCACTTTTAGCATACCACAGATATGAACTGCAAGATATAGCAAAAGATATAGCTTTTGAGTTTGAAGCGAGTGTTGCGGGTGGTATTCCTATCATCAATGCACTTCGTGATGGACTCTCTGCAAATCATATTGAGTCTATTATGGGTATTATGAATGGTACTTGTAACTATATGATGACAAAGATGACAAATGAGGGTGTAAGTTATGATGCAATCCTTAAAGAGGCACAAGAGTTAGGATACGCAGAGGCTGATCCAACTTTTGATGTGGGTGGATATGATGCGGCGCATAAACTGCTTATACTTGCATCTATCGCGTATGGCATTGATGCAAAACCTGAAGACATCCTCATTGAAGGAATTGACAATGTACGTAGTGAAGATATCGCTTTTGCCAAAGAGTTTGGTTACGCTATCAAGTTGCTAGGAATTGCGAAAAAAGATGCCAATGAAGTAGAGCTTCGTGTACACGCTTGTCTCATTAAGCAAGAGGAGATGATAGCAAAGATAGATGGTGTGATGAATGCTATCTCTGTTGTGGGTGATAAGGTAGGAGAGACACTCTACTATGGTCCGGGAGCGGGTGGTGATGCAACTGCTTCGGCTGTTGTAGCAAATATCATAGATATCGCAAGAAGTGGGAAGTCAACGCCGATGTTAGGCTTTGACAGACCTATGGAGGGGAGTCAACTGACACTCAAACCAACTGCAAATATCGAGTCTAAGTACTATCTGCGTGTAAATGTTTCAGATAAAGCAGGTGTTTTAGCACGTATCACGAAAATATTTGAAACACATAACATATCTATTGAGACAATGTTGCAACGCCCAAGTGAAAATTCAAGTGCAAATCTGCTTATCTCTACGCATACTGCAACAGAGAGTGATATTCAAGCCATGATAGATGAACTTGAAGCGCTTGACTTTGTAAATGCACGACCTGTAATGATTAGGATAGTGTAAGGTTTTTTATGAAAATTTTAATTACCGGAGCAAGTAGTGGCATAGGTGCGCAACTCGCTCGTGAATATGCAAGTGGTGAAAATGAATTGATTCTTCTTGCACGACGAGAAGATAAACTCTATGAACTGCGTAAAGAGATTTATGAATCTTGCAAATCTGTAGAGGTGATGGTCGTAGATGTTACAGATTTTCAGACGCTGCAAAAGAAGATAGCTCTCATAGAGGGTTTGGATATGGTTATCTTAAATGCGGGCATCTCCTTGGGTCACAACAGCAAAAAAATACCGACAATAGCTGAGTTTAAACACCTTTATGATGTAAATCTTCTCTCAAATCATGCTATTTTAGAGATACTTCTTCCAAAGTTTCGAGCACAACAAAGCGGTACTATTGTCTTTATCTCCTCGCTCGCCTCTCTATTTTCTATGCCGACCTCTAAAGTCTATAGCTCTTCAAAAAGAGCCTTAAATGCTTATGCAGAGGGGATACGATATAAGTATAAAAAAGATGGTATAGATGTAATAACCATTCTTCCGGGGTTTATTAAGAGTGAGATGACTGATAAAAATGAGTTCTCTATGCCATGGATTATGGATACAAAAGAGGGTGCTGAAGAGATTATCTATGCCATTAAAAAGAGAAAAAGAGTACACGCTTTTCCTTTGAGGTTTTACTTAATCATAAGGCTACTTAATCTGCTTCCAAGTTTTTTAAGAGAGAAGATTGTAAACTCGCGCAACTAGTCTTTTGAAAAGATATAAGGGTATGAAATGGAAAACATAGAGACAATAGATAGTGTCTGTACATATTGTGGAGTAGGGTGTGATATCGCCGCTCATGTAGATACAAAAGAGAACAAAATCGTAAAGATTTTTGCTCACCCAGATGGTGTTGTCTCTCAAGGAAAACTCTGCATCAAAGGGAAGTATGGGTATGACTTTGTTGATGCAGAGGATAGACTCAGAACCCCTCGCATACGAAAAAGTTTTTTAGAGAAAAATCCTCAGATTAAGGAAGCAGTTGCACCAAATCTAAAAGATTTTGATGCAACATGGTACGAGACAGACCTAGAGAGTGCTACTACTGCGTGCGCCATGAAGCTCAAAGAGATTCAATCAGAGTATGGACGCAAAGCTGTAGCTTCCATAGGGGGAGCGAGAACTTCATGCGAATCCTCCTATCTTTTTCAAAAGTTTACCCGTCATACTCTCAACTCTCCCCATGTAGATAATTGTGCAAGAGTCTGTCACTCTCCATCACTAAAAGGAATGCGTGCGACCATCGGTGAGGGAGCGGCAACGAATCCTTATAATGATATCTACAATGTTGAGTTTATGATAGTAATCGGCTCAAACACAACAGAGGCACACCCCATCATAGCAAACCGTATCTTAGATGTTGCACGCGAACATGATAATCTTGCAGTCTTTGATGTACGAGAGATTAAACTCCATCGTTTTGCAAAGTATAAGGCTATTATGCCACATGAGGCAAATCTGCTTATCTTAAATATGCTCGCCTATGTGATTATAGATGAGGAGCTTTATGATGAGAATTTTATTGCCGATAGAACAAAAGGGTTTTTGGAGTTTAAAGAGAAAATACTGAGTGATCCTTATGCAAATCCTGATTACTTTAATGAGATAGAGGGGTATGAGTACCTCTCCAAGATGGTTCGAAAAGTAGCGCGTGAGTATGCTTTGAAAAAATCAATGATTTTTTGGGGACTTGGTATTACAGAGCATCTTGATGGCTCTTATGCGGTGATGGCGATTACACAT
>JALWSY010000051.1 GCA_027083035.1 Sulfurimonas sp.
GGTGATCGTTCTCTCAAATAGAAATTTTTTAGATATTTTACACTCAACTGATCTGCAATTAAGCAGTTTTACTGTGAGTAGTCTTGTATCGGCCATAGCAGAGAAGTTGGTTGATTTTGGAGCTTTTGTTGAGTGGTTTGATCTACTCAGCAAAAAGCATGATACCTTAGAGTCAGAGATACGCTTAGAGTTTCTCAATGGTAGGATTATCATCTGTAATGTTACAGTCATAGAGGATAAAGTGGCAAATATGCGCTATATCTGGAGTTTTGAAGATATTACACAAGCAGAGAAGTTTCAGGCTGAAATTATTGAAGCAAAAGAGCTTGCTCTCTCAGCTGCAAGAGAGAAATCAGACTTTTTAGCAAGTATGTCTCATGAGATTCGTACCCCTATGAATGGTGTAATAGGTATGCTAACACTTTTAGCAAAGAGTGAGCTAAATGAAAAACAGCGCCAACAGCTTCGTGTCGCTCAATCAAGTGCAGAGTCACTTTTAGCTCTTATCAACGATATACTTGACTTTTCAAAAATAGAGGCTGGAAAACTTGAGATAGAGAGGGTTGTTTTTGATGTAGAAAAAGTGATACAAAATGTTGTAGGAGCGATGCATGTCTTAGCCCAAGAGAAGGGGCTTACATTAACACTTCATTTTGAAAATATAGTACATAAAACTATCCGCTCAGATTCACATAGATTGCGCCAAATTTTAACTAATTTGATCTCTAATGCTATTAAGTTTACACATGAGGGGGGTGTAGATATATATGTTACTATGCAGCCTATTACTGCAAAGAGTGCACATCTCTTTGTAAGTGTGCAAGATAGTGGCATAGGGATAGCTCAAGAGAAGTTAGGCATACTCTTTGAGAAGTTCACACAGGTTGATACCTCTACCACAAGAGAGTATGGAGGTACAGGTCTAGGCTTAAGCATTGCAAAAAAACTTACAGAGCTTATGGGTGGAGAGATGCGTGTTGAGAGTAGCTTAGGTGAGGGGAGTACCTTTAGTTTTTATATTGAGGTAGATTTAGCTGATGCACAAGAGTTAGTAGATGAAAAAGAGGGCGATATAGAGGCGTTTACTACGAAGATGCAGCTACTTTTAGTAGATGATAATGTAACAAACCAGCTTGTCGCACAGGGGATACTGCAGCTATTTCACTTAGAGAGTGTTGTGGCGAATAATGGAGCAGAAGCGATAGAGATACTACAAAAAAATCCTGGCAAATTTGCTATTGTCTTAATGGATTGTCAAATGCCTGTGGTAGATGGGTATCAAGCAACGCAGATGATACGCGATGCAAAAGCGGGTGAGGGGTATAAAGATGTGGTTATTATTGCAATGACGGCAAATGCTATGAAGGGTGATAAAGAGAAGTGTATCGCAAGTGGTATGAATGACTATATATCTAAACCTATTGATCTGCAAGAGCTTCATAAACTATTAAGTAAATATATACCTAAAGAGTTAGCAGTAGAGAGATTAGAGCGTAAGGAGTGTCTCTTTGAGAGTGATGTAGCTACATGGGATTGTCAAGAAGCCTTTGAGCGTTTAGGAGGTAATCAAGAGCATTTAGTGCAGATTATTAAGCTCTATCAAAAGAGTTCAAGCGAGCAGTTACAACAACTTGATCTTGCTTTTCAAGAGCGAGATATGGCTGCTATAAAACAGCATGCACACTCAC
>JALWSY010000052.1 GCA_027083035.1 Sulfurimonas sp.
TTAGCAGGTAACTTCATCACTTTTTTAGGTTATGTAATATATGCTTTCACTCGTTTTGCAAGATTGGAAAATGAAGTTAAGCATATTATCCAAGAGGTTGATGATTTTTCAGATATCAAACAACTCGTTTATAAAATTCATGCTCAAAACGAACTGCTTTTAAATATGAAAGTAAGTTCCGCAACTATCGCTTAACTCAAAAAGTGCATATTTGGTAATTCTCCTTATTAAATATGCACAAATTTCCAAATAATTTCCAAAAAACTTGACTTTTTATTACGGAATTTTCGTTAAAATACTCTAATTAATATATAAAGAGTATTTAAATGCGTAAAAAATTGACCATTTCTTCTATTAAACAAGCCAAGGGTGCTAAACCTCTTGTCATGATAACAGCCTATGATGCACTCTTTGCACGCCTTGTATCTGGGAGCGCAGATATGATTTTGGTAGGTGACAGTCTTAACATGAGCTTTGCAGGAAAGAGTGATACTCTGAGTGCAACACTTGAGCAGATGATTTATCATACACAGGCTGTATGTACGGGTGCTAGTGAGAGTTTTATAGTAGCAGATATGCCATTTGGCACATACATAAACAAAGAAGAAGCACTTAAAAACTCAATCAAGATGTTTCAAGAGACAGGATGTGACTCTGTGAAAATAGAGGGTGGTGCTGATAAGGCAGAGATTGTAGAGTATCTATGCAGAAATGGCATCGCAGTCTGTGGACATATTGGACTGCTGCCACAATCTGTAAGAGGTGAGGGTGGCTATAAGGTAAAAGGTCGTACAGAAGAAGAGTCAAAGCAACTTATAGCTGATGCACAAGCTATAGAGTCTGCAGGTGCTTTTTGTATGGTCATAGAGGGTGTAAAGGCGGAGGTTGCCAAAGAGGTTGCTGCGTCTGTTGCAATTCCGGTCATCGGAATAGGTGCCGGAGTAGATGTGGATGGACAGGTGCTTGTTTTTTCAGATATGCTGGGACTCTTTGAAGAGTTTACGCCAAAGTTTGTAAAAAAGTATCTTGATGGTGCATCATTAGTGCGTGATGCGGTAGCAACTTATGCTGACGAAGTGCAAAAAAGAGAGTTTCCTAATGAAAAACATATTTATTAGTGCTATTTTCGTTTTATCTGGATGTAGTTCTATATACGACAACTTACAGATGATAGATAAAAATAGATGTGAGAAAATTCCTTCTCCTAGCGAACGACAAGAGTGTTTAACTCAAGAAAGAAATACTTATGATGAGTATCAAAAATACCTAGATAAGAAGTAAAATTTAATGGACAGACTAGTTGAGATAGAGACCTTTAGTATGGAAGAAGAGGGTTCGGAAGTAACACTTCGTCCTGATGCTTGGAGTGAGTATATTGGTCAGGAACAGATTAAAAAAAATCTCTCAGTATTTATAGAAGCTTCTAAAAAGCGAGGTGAGGCACTTGATCATGTTCTCTTTTATGGACCACCGGGGCTGGGAAAGACAACACTTGCACTTATTATCGCTAATGAGATGCATACAAACATCAAAGTAACTGCAGCACCTATGATAGAGAAGAGTGGTGACTTGGCTGCAATACTCACAAATCTTGAGGAGGGGGATATCCTTTTTATAGATGAGATTCACCGTCTCTCTCCTGCTGTTGAAGAGATTTTATACTCTTCTATGGAGGATTATCGTATAGATATCATCATAGGGAGTGGTCCTGCTGCACAAACGGTAAAAATTGACCTGCCTCGTTTTACACTCATAGGCGCTACTACACGTGCGGGTATGCTTTCAAACCCTTTAAGAGATAGATTTGGTATGAGTTTCCGTATGGAGTTTTATACTCCAGAGGAACTCTCTCGCATTGTTGCACAGGCATCAAGAAAGTTAGAAAAAGAGATAGTACAAGAGGCTGCTTTAGAGATAGCAAAGAGGAGTCGTGGTACTCCGCGTATAGCATTAAGACTACTAAGGCGTGTGAGAGATTTTGCTGATGTCGCAGATGAAGCACATATAAACTTTGAGAGAACACAGTATGCACTCGATGAGTTGGGTATTAACTCTCACGGTTTTGATGCAATGGATTTAAAACTATTGGAGCTATTAGTTGCAGCCAAAGGAAGACCAATGGGACTGAGTACTATAGCTGCTGCGTTGAGCGAAGATGAGGGGACAGTCGAAGATGTATTGGAGCCTTACTTAATAGCAAATGGCTATTTAGAGAGAACGGCGAAAGGACGCAAGGCTACACGCGCAACCTATGATGTTTTAAACATGGGCTATGTAAATGCAGATGGGACACTTTTTTAAATGAAGCCACAATATTTTATAGCTATACTCTTTGCTACCTCTTTATACTGGATGTATCTGCTTTATGCACCTTACCTTTTAGTGATAACAATCGCATTGCTCTTAGCAATCTCAACTTCAAATATACAAAACCATTTTCAGGATTATTTTAAAAGCAGATTTGTTGCGGCAGCAATCTCAAGTATATTGCTCGCCGTACTTTTCTTTGCACCACTTGGGTACTTTTTAACTACACTTACTATAGAATTAAATTCACTCTCTCCAGAGAGAGTTGCAAAGATAGGAAACTACCTGCATGATTTGCTTCAATCTCCTCCTGAGTATTTGATGTTTTTAAAACCCTATTTGGATGAGTTGATGCAAAATATAAGTGTAAACTCTTTAACTACAACTGCTCTGCATATAGCTGGTAAAGTGGGGGCTTTTAGTGCAGGATTTGTTAAAAATGCCTTTTTAGTGATAGTTTTTTACTTTTTTGCACAATATAATGGTGCTGTTATTATAAAATTTTTACAGAGAGTTGTTCAAATGTCAGTTGCTGAGAGTACCATGTTAGCAAAAGAACTTTCTGATGTTATGAGTGTTGTTTTTTACTCTATTATAGCTACTGCAATGTTAGAGGGCTTTTTATTTGGAGTTGCGGTTTCTTATATGGGCTACAACGGTCTTCTTTTTGGAATAATGTACGGTTTTGCATCATTAGTGCCTGTGGTAGGGGGTGTGTTGATGTGGTTGCCGTTTATGATTTATGAGTTTGCTATTGACAATAGTAGTGATGCGATTTTTATTGCGCTATATTCTGTTGTAGTGATTTCAATTATTGCAGATACTTTTGTAAAACCGATTATTATCAAAGAAATTAATCAAAAACTCCTTAATGATGAGAGTACAAGAATGAATGAGCTTATCATTTTCTTCTCTATCATTGCAGGACTTACAACTTTTGGTTTTTGGGGAATGATTTTAGGTCCTGCAATAACTGCTTTTTTCTTGACTATTTTAAAACTTTTTGAGGCGCGCACCAAAGAGTGTGATACTACTAGTGATAAATCTCAGGATAGTCATCCTTAAATCGTCGGTGTAACCAAAACCAAGGCTCTGGTCTTTTAAGTATCTCTTTCGAGAGCCACTCCGTTTGCATCTCTACAGAGTGTCTGATATCTTCTTCCTCATTTTGAGTTTTTGGTGGTACAATCTCCTCAAAAATCTCTAAAGTATGATGCACATCATCATCGCTGTGAATCAAAACAGGAATGAGTGCCGCATTGAATTTTCTGGCAAAATAGGCTGTTGTCTTTATCTGTGAGACCTTATGTCCTAAAAAATCAACCTGTATGGCTTCAGATTTATTAACATTTGTATCTATCAGGAGAGCGATCGACTCATTGTTTTTAAGTCTTTTGAGTATGCCACGGGTAGCACCGTGACGCTCAACATAAGATATGCGCCATTTAGAACGGGCTTCAAGAAGATACTTTTCAAAATAGGGATTTTTCATCTTTTTATAAACAATAAGTAGCGGTTCATACATAGCACTCAATATGCTGCCACCAAGCTCCCATGCCCCATAGTGGGAGGTGATAAAGATAATCGGTCTTCCCTCTTTTTGAACTTTTTTTATGATGGTATCATTGATTACTTCTACATTTTTCGAGATTGTATCTATACTATAGTATCTACTCTCCATAGTTTGTAAAAAGTTCAGCATAAGAAGTTTAAATTGATATCTTGTAACTTTTTCTATAAAGGCTGCATCAATACTCTCTCCATAAACGAAACGGAGATTATCTCGAACAACATGTCTGTATCGTTTACTCAGTTTGTAAGCAAGAGTTCCAAGAGAGATAAAAAAAGCTCTTCTAGCTTTTTTTGGTAGTAACATTAACAATTTTTCAAAGGCTAAAAAGAGATAAAATCCTACAAACTGCATTATCTGTTTCATGCTAATAAATCCTTTGCTTTAGTGACAATAGTTTTATAATCAATCTCTTTGATAGAGAAATCATTTTTGTCTATTTTTAAGATATTGACTTCAGAGGGTGACTTAATAGCGATATTTTTAGGTGTTTGATAAATCATTCTGCTATTTGTTGGACCAAAGAGAGTTATGGAAGGAACATTTTGCGCCCATGCCATATGAGTTGGGCCTGTGTCATTTCCAATGAGAAGATCCATATGTGATATGTATGAGATGAGTACATCAAGTCTCATTTGAGGGGCAATTGTGGCATAGGAACTATTTGAGCAAATCCACTCAGCATCTTTTCTCTCTTTTTCATTTCCCCAAATTATATAAGCTTTCTCTTGCAGCGCATCACAAACTTTAGCAATTAGCTCTTTAGGGTAGATTTTTGATGGCCAAGATGCACCGATAACAAAGGCGATGTTCTTTTGTTCATTTTGCAGAGTGAATTCTTTTGTGATTGGAAAAATAGGCTCTTTATTTAAGAGCATTGTATCTGTAATCTCAAATCCTAATGCATCAGAGACTACAAAGCAATTTCTTTTTACTACATTCTTCTCATAAGGAATAGAGGAGGTTGTCTTATAAAAGAGTGCAGCAAGAGACTCCCTTGTCGAGTTTTTATCAAATCCATGCGTCTTTTTTCCTATGACTCTTGCCACTAAGGCAGACTTTATGAGTCCTTGCATATCTATGATGATATCAAAAGAACCAATAGTTTTGAGATAGTTAAAATTCTCTTTTAAAAGAGTGAGGGATTTCTCTTTTTTTAATTTTTTGAGGTTAACTGTATGGAGTTTTTCTATAAGGGGATGTCCTTGTAAAACATTAGAAAACATCTCTTCCGTAATCCACTCTACAGAGGTATTGGGATATTTTTGTTTGATAAACTGTAAAACAACAGCACTATTTATAATATCACCGAGTGCAGATAGCCTTACTATTGCGATTTTTTGTATATTTGCATCCATTAAAGGAATTATATCTAAGTAGAGATTGGAATAAAGTTAAGCATTAAAGAAGTCTATTAACTCTAATTTGTTAGAATTATTCCAAAGGAGTCAATAATGGAATTAAGTTATCAAGCTATTTTGTTTATAGTGATGGGTGTAGCCGTTGGTTATTTTTTAAGTTATTTAAAGTCTCGCATAGAGATGGCTAAGTATAAAAGAGAGATAAAAGAGTACAAAGATCATCTTAATCGTCAAATGAAAATCACGAGTGAAGGGAGTAAAAACCTTGAGATAGAGATGGACAGAGTAAAGAAAGATAATGAAAATCTTCGTATAAGTGTACAAACATTGATGCAAAAACCGGGACGTGCTGAAATTCGTCTTTTAAATATTTACGATAGTGCTTTACGTAAGATGATGATGAAAGCACCCGGTTTTTCATCTGCATGGGAACTCTCTCTTCAAGAAGCAGAGTCAGAGTATGAAGCGAATGAGAAAGGTTTTAAGTCTATCATGAAAAAAGTTTTTGGACCGAGCCTTTCACAACAGACAGAGAGTGGTACTCAAGTCATAGGTGATCTTCCTGAGGGTTTTGAAGCGCGACATTAAATTTATAATATAAAGAGGAGTAAGGATGGTTCCATCTGATATACAGCTTTATGCTGAGGGACGTACAAAAGTACGTGCCTATTTTTGCTATCTTTTTTCAAAGAACATTCCAAACCGTCTGCCCTCTTTAAGTCAAGAGATGATTATTCCTCGTCTTTTAAAAATTAAGGCAGATTTAGAAAATTGTGAGGGTGTTTATCTTCTTGATTACAAAGGTGTTCAGGTATCTCCTACTTATACTCGAAACAGAGAAGTTATGGATGATATTGGAAAGATTCGTGCTGATCGTGCCTACTACTATAGAGCAGTAAGGGAGGAGCGTTGTACAATAACGGATCCTTATCCCTCTTTAATCACGGGAGATTTAACTGTTACAGCTTCAGCACCTGTATATTGTGAAAATGGTGACTTAAAGTATGTCGCTTGTTTAGATATGCCTTTTGATGAGGTGCTTAAAATTGCGCATCTCAATACTCTAGATAATATTTTTAGTAAGTTTTTTAAGTATGCTTATGCAGCCTTTTCTTTTGCTCTTGTTGCAATTGCAATGCTTCTTTTCTTTAAAGGGATTAGTAATTTCTTCTATTATGGTATCTCTCCAGGACATTTTAAGATTAAAGATGTTTTTGAAGCCACAATTCTACTAACGCTCTCTCTGGCAATTTTTGATCTTTCAAAGACGCTTATTGAGGAGGAGATACTTGGAAGGCATAAGGAGCATAATGTCTCAGGTCCACATAAGACGATGGTGCGCTTTTTGGGAAGTATTATTATTGCACTCTCTATTGAGGCTTTGATGCTGGTCTTTAAGTTTGCTATAACTGATCCAGATAAATTGATGTATGCAATCTTTATTATGGGAGGGGTCTCCTTTTTGTTAATAAGTTTGGCAGTATATATAAAATTTACAAAATTAAAGATAGATGAATAATGATAGCAATAATTGATTATAATATGGGAAATTTAGCAAGTGTGCAAAATGCCTTTGCTAAGTTGGGAAAAGATACGGTGGTGGAGAGTAATCCACTTAAATTTAAAGAGTATGATAAACTTGTACTACCCGGTGTAGGTGCTTTTGGTGATGCGATGGAGCATTTGCGAGAACGAAAGATGATTAAGAGTATTCAAGAGTTTGCTGCATCAAAAAAACCGATGCTGGGTATCTGCTTAGGAATGCAGCTTCTTTTTGAGAGTAGTGAAGAGTTTGGTGAGCATAAGGGTTTAGGTCTTATTAAAGGGCGTGTGGAGCGTTTTGATACGACAAAGTTTAGTGAGCCTTTAAAGGTACCACATATGGGCTGGAACAGGATGTTTACAAAAGAGCATCCACTCTTTGAAGGGCTTGATGCAACACACTATCTCTATTTTGTACATACATATCATGTGCATTGTGATGATACAGATGATATAATAGGTGAAACAGAGTATGGGTATAGATTTACTTCTGCAGTAGCACATGAGAACATTATGGGGATACAACCACACCCAGAGAAGAGCCACGATAATGGTTTGAAAATTTTAGAGAACTTTATAAACTTATAGGAAAAAACAATGACTTTATACCCTGCCATAGATTTAAAAGATGGACAAGCAGTACGACTAACAAAAGGGCTGATGGAGAGTGCAAAAATATACTCAAACGAGCCGTACGAACTTGTGAAAAAGTTTGAAGAGATGGGAGCAGAGTGGGTGCATTTGGTGGATCTTAATGGTGCTTTTGCGGGAGAGCCTAAAAATTTAGACTCAATCCTCAAGATACGCAAGAACTGCAATGTAAAACTAGAACTAGGTGGTGGTATTCGTGATGAAGAGACTATCAAAAAGATGTTAGATTTGGGAATTGATAGAATTATATTAGGCTCTATCGCTGTAAAAAATCCTCAGTTTGTAAAAGATATGGCCGCAAAGTACCCTATTGCTGTTGGAATTGATGCAATAGATGGATATGTTGCTGTTGAGGGTTGGGGTGAAGTAAGTTCTATGAAGGCAACTGATTTAGCAAAAGAGTTTGCAAATGCAGGAGTAGAGGCGATAATCTGTACAGATGTGGGCAAAGATGGAACGCTCAGCGGTGTAAATGTTGATTTTACACTTGATATTGCACGTGCTTCAGGGGTAAGTACTATTGCGAGTGGGGGTGTAAAAGATGCGAGTGATATTGAAGCACTCATCGCCACTAATGAGATAGATGGTGTCATAATTGGAAAGGCATACTATGAGGGTACATTAGATCTTCCAAAGATGTTCAAACTACTGAATTAATAGTAAAATAAACAAAATTTTGCTATTATCACAGATAGTAAATTAAGAAAAATATTTTTTAAAAGGATTTCAATTGAAATTACTTGTTGTTGATGATAGCTCCACAATGCGTCGTATTATTAAAAATACTCTGGCTCGTTTAGGATACAAGGATGTACTTGAAGGTGCTGATGGTGCTGAGGGTTGGGCAGTTATGGATGCAAATCCGGATATAGATATGCTCATTACAGACTGGAATATGCCTGAGATGAATGGACTTGAACTAGTAAAAAAAGTGCGAGCGGATGAGCGTTTTGTAGATACACCGATTATTATGGTTACTACAGAGGGGGGTAAAGCAGAGGTTATTACAGCACTAAAAGCTGGTGTCAATAACTACATCGTGAAGCCTTTTACTCCTCAAGTTTTAAAAGAGAAACTTGGTGCTGTTATGGGCGTTGCGGAGTAATGCAGGAGCATTACTTCGAACTCTCCATAAAAGTATCTTCCCACCACGCACTATTTTCCGATTTTTTAGCAGATACACTTCCCGTAGGTTTTGAAGAGACTGAAGATGGATTTATAGTAAGAAGTGAAGATGAGTTAGATACTATAGTTTGGGGACTGGAACAGTTTAATGAGGCCTTACAAAAAGCGCTTGGGGAGACGATAGAACTTGAGTGTGAGCAAAAAAAGCTTAAGAGTAGTGATTGGGTGGCTTCTTATCAGCAGAGCATTGAACCTTTAGCTATTGATAAATTTTATATTCATCCTACTTGGAGTCAACCAAATCCAGATTTAATCAATATTATAATCGACCCTGCCCTAGCTTTTGGGACAGGACACCACCCAACAACAGCATCGGTTCTTAGAGCAATATCTGAATATGTAAAAGAGGATGATAGAGTACTTGATGTTGGATGCGGTAGTGGTATTTTAGCAATAGCGGCTATGAAGTTGGGTGCAAAGGTGGATGCCTGTGATACAGATTCAATTTCTGTAGAGAACTCTATAACGAATGCGAAATTAAATGAGCTTGAGTTTGAGAATATCTGGGAAGGTTCCGCACAAAATCTTACTACAAAGTATGATTTTGTAGTTGCAAATATTGTTGCAGATGTTTTAATATTCATAGCCAATGACCTCAAAAAAGCACTCAAAGAGGATGGACTTTTGGTTCTCTCTGGTATTTTAGATAAGTATGAAGAGCGTGTACTCTCTTTTTATAAAGATTGCGAACTCATTAAGAAAATAGAGCAAGATGAGTGGGTGACACTTATTTTAAAGAAAAAAATCAATACATAAGATAGGAAACAATGTCTAATCAAGAGAATAATAATAACAACAATAATTTTTTTAATCAAAATCCACTAATAACTTTTGCAATTTTTTCAATCGTTATAATAGGAATTTTCAAAGTCTTAGTCGGAGATGGTGCATCCACCCAAAATGCTTTAGGCGGTGCGAGCAAACGAATCAAACAGATAAGTTACTCTGATTTAAAATCACTAGTAAATTCAAAGTCGCTGAGTAAAGTTGAGATAGGTCAAAGTTATATAAAAGCTTTCTCTTCTGATGGTACAACTGTTTATACAACACGCATTGTAAAAGGTGATAACAAGCTTATAGAGGCTTTAGATAAACAGGGAATAGAGTACGAGGGATTTAGTGAGACAAATTGGTTTACCGAAATGTTTGGGTGGCTTTTTCCTTTTTTAATTATCATTGGTATCTGGATGTTTTTTGCTAGTAGAATGCAAAAGAGTATGGGTGGTGGTATTTTAGGCATAGGACAATCTAAAAAGATGATTAACTCTGAGAAGCCAAAGACAAAGTTTGATGATGTTGCAGGTGTTGAAGAGGCAAAAGAGGAAGTGCAAGAGATAGTTGATTTTTTAAAATATCCCGGTCGTTATGTAGAGATAGGAGCAAAAATTCCAAAAGGGGTGCTTCTTGTTGGTAGCCCGGGTACAGGTAAAACACTCCTTGCAAAAGCGGTAGCAGGTGAAGCTGATGTACCTTTTTTCTCTGTAAGCGGTTCTAGTTTTATTGAGATGTTTGTGGGTGTGGGTGCTGCGCGTGTGCGTGACCTCTTTGAGCAGGCAAAAAAAGATGCGCCGAGTATTATCTTTATAGATGAGATAGATGCCATCGGTAAGAGCCGTGCTGCTGGTGCAAATATGGGCGGTAATGATGAACGCGAACAGACGCTTAACCAACTTCTTGCCGAGATGGATGGATTTGGTACAGATACTCCTGTTATTGTTCTTGCTGCCACAAATAGACCGGAGATTTTAGATCAGGCACTTTTGCGTCCGGGGCGTTTTGACAGACAGGTACTTGTCGATAAACCAGATTTTGAAGGGCGTATTAAAATTCTTAAAGTGCATATGAAAGATGTGAAGATGGATGATGATGTGGATGTTGAAGAGGTTGCACGTCTGACAGCTGGTTTAGCTGGAGCTGATTTAGCAAATATTATCAATGAAGCAGCACTTTTAGCAGGTCGTAAAACACAAAAAACTGTAAAGCAAAAAGATATTTATGAGTCAGTAGAGCGTGCTTTAGCAGGACTTGCGAAGAAGTCTCGTCGAATAAACCCTAAAGAGAAGAAGATTGTAGCATATCATGAGAGTGGTCATGCTCTTTTAGCCGAGACAACAAAAGGTGCAAAAAAGGTCTCCAAAGTATCTATTGTTCCTCGTGGGCTTGCTGCTCTTGGATATACACTTAATAAACCTGAAGAGAATAAATTTATGATGCAGATGCATGAGATGTGGGCAGAAGTAGATGTTCTGCTTGGTGGTCGTGCTGCTGAGCAGGTTTTTATCGGTGAGATATCTACAGGTGCAGGTAATGACCTTGAGAGAGCAACTGATATTATTAAGTCAATGGTACAAACCTATGGTATGAGTGAAATAGCAGGTCTTATGGTTCTTGAGAAGTCTCGTCAATCCTTTTTAGGTGGTGGTGTACAAGCTACACGAGAGTATAGTGATAAGATGGCAGAGGAGATGGATAGATTTATTAAAGAGTCACTTCAAGAGCATTATGAGGCTGTATTAGCGAGGCTGGAGGAGTATAGAGGTGCTATTGAGGCGATGGTTGCCCTGCTTTATAAAAAAGAGAATATTACTGGTGAAGAGGTAAGAGATATTATTGCATCGTTTGAAAAAGAGGCAGGTATAGAGACAAAACTTATTGAAAATGAAAATGATATTGAAGATGAGTTAAAAGTTGATGCAGAGATGGTAGATGGCGAGGGTGAGAATGAATAAAAATCTCCTCCCCATTGCAAAAGAGGGTTTTAAACCTCTTTTAGTCTCCCTCTCTTTTACTCTTCTTTTTTTGATTTTTGATTTAGATTTTTTTCTTGCTCTCTCACTTCTCTTTTTACTCATACTACTGTTTCTCTTTAGAAACCCTGAGAGACATCTAGTACCCTCAAAAGAATTGAGACTACTTTCACCTGCTGATGGTGTTGTACGAAACATAGAGGAGCTAGATGATGCAGAGTATGGATACAGAGTTGAGATAGAGAGTCGCTATAGTGATGTTGCTCTACTGCGTGTGCCAGCAGATTTAGTGCTTAATAGTATGTCTAAAAGAAATGGAACGAGACTTCCTGTTTCTAGCAGACTTCACTCTGATTTAAATGAGAAAATGGAACTTGTGTTTAGTGATGCTTCAGAGAAAAAAGTGAAACTTGTTCATATCCTCAAGCGAAGCTGCGCACCAATTAACTGTGACATGGTTGTGGGACAGAAGTTACATCAAGGTGAGCGCTACGGATATATGCTTAATGGCTTGACTACATTCTATCTTCCAAAAGATGTGAGATTACATTTAGCAGTAGGTGATGAGCTTAAGGCTTCTGAATCTTTGCTTGCTTATTTTTCTTGAAAAGTAGTTCTTGCGTATCGATAATAAAGTCAAAGAACTGTGATTGAAACCCCTCTTCATCTATCTTTGAGAGCTGTATAGCAGCTCCTTCATTATTTTTAGCTTCCATATAAAGAAGAGCTAAAGCAAAACGACTCTCATAAAACTTTCCATTTTTTAACTTTGCTAACTCTAAGAGTGCTATCGCATTGTCATGATGCTCTGCGGCAGTCGATGCAACAGCTCCTAAAAAGATAGTATATGCATCACGGATTTTTAAGTCATCTATGAGATGGTTATAGTGCGTATATGATTCTTCAAATTTTTTCTCATAGAGCAAAGCAAGAGCAAGAGAGAGTTCAATATCATAACTATTTTGAGTTGTTGTAGCCAATATTGTTTTGAGCTGCTCTATGAGATAATAGAGTTTTCCTATAATAAGATTTTCTTGGATATAGAGATAGCGTGTAATATAGGGACCATAATAGAGGTCTGTAAAGATAAAGCTTTGTCCTTTAAGGTAGTTAAGTACCTTTGATGCGTACTGCTCGGGTTTGAGTTGAGAGAAGTGTGCATCAATATACATAAGATGTGGTAATATCTCCTGAGGAAGAAGAAGCACTAATTTTTCAGTTGCTTCTTTAGCACTCTCAATACGCTTTAGTTTTAAGGAGATAAGTGTCTTTAAAACAAGATTTAAAGGTCGCGCTTTATACTCCTTTTCAAGCCAATCTGCTGCAGAGACATAGTTGTTATTACTCATGTAAAGAAGCGTTTGATAGAGGTCTTTCTCCTCTGAATCTTCCATATTTTCAATAGCACTTAGTAGGATTGAGCGTAGTTTTGAGGAATTTTTATTGATGAGTTGACTTGTTAATACAGCATACACCCCAGAGAGATAGTTTTTTGCATCAAGATAATAGGAGCGTAAAAAATGTTCATTCGCTTTTTTAATATTTCCCATTTGTGCATATGTGAGTGCTAGATTGTATTGTAAAATAGAGTGTTTGGGTTGCTGTTTTACAAGTTTTTGTAATTCTTGATTTGCTTCTCTTATCTTTAATCCTAATGCTTTTTTGATAGCATGAGTGATGCCTACATTTACATTAGAAACTACACTACTTGTTTGCAAATACTGTTTTGCTTCTGCTACATTGTCAATGTAAATGCTAGCATTTCCTTTACGGATATAGCTTATTGTTTGATTGGCATTAAAGATTTTATAAGGTGAGAAAGCAAATATTTTTTGGTATGTACTATTTTTGGAAAGTACAATATTTTTACGATAGTTTTTCTGTGCTTTTTGTGCATCAAAGAGTGAATCTTTAAGTTTTACATGAATAGGATAATATTCATAGACTTCGTTCGGAAACATATCTGTAATATTTTTAATCTCAGAGGAGGCTTTTTGTAAATGTCCCTCTTTTATATTGATGAGACCAAGAGCGAGTTGTGCTTTCACAGGCTGAATATTTTTTACAATAGCATCTTCAAGGTGGCTGATTGCTAAATCAAAGTCACCCACCCTCGCATAAAGTAGCCCCAAACTAAATGCATCAAGTGGGTTTGATACTTTTTCCATTGCCTCTATGGCTGTATAGTCATTAGCATAGAGAGCATTAATCCTAGCAGTAAGATTCTTTGTAGTTTCAGGGTAGGCTTTTGATGTTGAATTTTTAAGAGAGTTCATAGCTCCTAAATAGTCTTGATTGTAGTAACTTATAAGTGTGTAGTAGTAAGAATAAAGTGGAGAATCAGATTCATAAGGCAGATAAGCGTACGCTAGGTCTATATAGTATTTAAAACTCTCCTTATCTCCTAAATGTAAAGAGCATACAGCTGCATTAATAGCACTTACACATCTCTTTTCATCATTTTTTATAGCTTTTGAAAATGTGGAAAGTGCAAGTTTATACTGTTTATCTTTGAGTTGAGCTACTCCTAAGTTGTACTCCGAAATTGCTTCGCTATATTGGGCGATTTTTGCATAGAGAGCAAGAGCTTTCTCTCTTGAACCATTAGAGTAGAGATAATTGGCTTTTGCAATCATGTTTTCAAGTTTACTTTGTTCTATCTTTGGTGTTGATTTTTCTTGAAGCTTATCCTCTATAAGGTCGGTGCCAACATCTATTTCAACTGCATCGTTATGGGTTAAAAAAACGATGAGAGAGATAGTTATTAGTAGTAAAATTAGAGCAAGAGAGATAAAAAGAACAAGCTTTTTTTTCTTATTGGGGGATGACTCTTCTACATCATTTGCATCATCAACACCATGAGAATCTTCAATAGCTTCACTATCTTCAATTATAATTATCTCTTCTTCTAATTCATTGTCAGCCATTAATCACCCTGTACAGATACTTGTTAATCAATTTTACCAAAGCAAAAATAGTGCCACAGCAAGTTATATCTTTAATATCTTTCTTCTTAACTACTAATTGTTATAGTTATATTCAAGCCTTTTTTAGCTAAATAGTTATACTATTTCGAGAAGATAATTTAAAAATGATAACATAAAGATGGGAGCTGGTACAGATATGAGATTGAAAATTATTCACTCTTTTACATTGACATCACTTTTAACTCTCTGCTCGATTTATGCAGATACTGTAGTACCAAAAAGTACATTAAAAAGTAATGGAATGCTTTTTTATAATCTAAAACAAAAAGATGTAGAACGTTTTTCTGATATGTTTCAAGAGGGAGAGTTCTATGGTCGATTACGAAATAATAACTTTTTTTTCTCATATGATGCACCTGATGCAAAGCATGACACACACTTAGTATCTGCTTTTGGTGCATCCATAGTCTATAAAAGTGCTTCTTTGAAAGGATTTGATATGAGTGTTGGTCTTTATGGGTCACACTCATTCTTTAATGATACAAAAGATCCGCTTAACAGACTAAAACCAGCAAAAGATACTTTAAGTCGTTTTGACTATACAAACACAGGTAATAAATCTATGGGAGTGGTCGGTCAAGCCTATATCTCTTATAAACTCTCAAAGAGTTCGATAGTTGCTGGTAGGCAGCTTGTGGAGACCTTTTATACAAAGTCAAATGATACAAAAATGAATCCAAACACCTTTGATGGTGTTACTTTTTACTCTGGTGATGTAGAGGCTACTGATATAACTTTAGCATATCTATATCAGCAAAAATTGCGTGATCACTTAGAAGCACACTCTGTGTTGATGGTAGGAGATGCGAACCTCACTTCTGCGCAACAACCTCAGTGGAGTCAAAATGATGACTCTGCGATGCATAAGGGTTTGACCTACACGGCGCTAAAAACTGCTGGAAAACCAACACAATCTCCTTTAATCGTTTTTGATGTAACAAATAAATCTATAGAGAACTTGAAGATAAACTTTGCTTCATATGTCGTACCAGAGTTACTCTCCCAAGCGATGGGTGAGTTAAATTACAAGTTTACCTTTGGGGGAGTGAGTGTAACCCCGGGTATCCGTTACTTACAACAGTTTGATAATGGTGCTGGAAGAGTAGGGGGTGCATCATTAGGTGGTCTAAGTGCTTCAACTGCATATAAAAACCCCTTCTCTCTTGATTCCAAAATGGTAGCAGCGAGGGTTGTTACATCTTATGATCAGTATAAGGTGCGCCTTGGATATACAAATATTTTGGATGAGGCGGATTTAGTTACACCATGGAGATCATTTCCAACAGCAGGATATACTCGTTCTATGGGAATGTACAACTGGAGGGCAAATACAAAAAGTTATAGAGTTGAGTTTTTAAAAAATGCAAATGCAAAAGGATTTTATAAAGATATATTTATGCAAATCTCAGCACTCTATATAGATGGAGATATAACTAAAGACCCTCTTGCAGATAGTATGTTCTACTATGCCGGGTTCATTAAAAATCTGGAATCTATTCCAGAACTTCAGTATAAACTACGTTTGGGTTACCGTGACTTTGTGGGTGACTCTTCAAATCTCTCTAGTTATTTAGACTCTCGACTAGAGTTTAATTATCTTTTTTAAGTATATTATGAAATTTTTTCTTATCTTTTTGCTTTTGCTTTCTTCTGTATATGCGGGTAGTGTAAAAGTTGCTGTCGCAGCAAATGTAAACTACGCGATGGCAGATTTGAAAAAAGAGTTTGAGAGGCTACATCCGGCTACGCATCTACAAATCACACTAGGGAGTAGTGGTAAATTGACTGCACAAATTTTGCATGGCGCCCCGTACGATATTTTTCTTTCAGCAGATATGGCTTATCCTGAAGCCATTTACCAAAAACATCTCTCTTCTTTGAAACCTGTTGTCTATGCACGGGGAACTTTGGTCTGCTTCTCTGTGAAAAAGAGAGACTTTTCTAAGGGATTAGCGCTTTTACAAACGCAAAAGATAAAAAAGATAGCCATTGCAAATCCAAAAACAGCACCTTACGGTAAGGCAACTAAAGAGGCACTTCAAAACGCAAAACTTTATGAAACTCTACAGAAAAAATTTGTCTATGGTGAATCTATAGCACAAACAGTCTCATACACACTCAATGCGGCAGATATCGGTTTTATCGCTAAATCGTCCCTTTTTTCAAAACAGCTCTCTGCATATAAAAAGGAGGAACATTGGATAGATGTAGAGAACTCTTTATACTCTCCTATTAATCAAGGTATGGTTCTATTAAAGAGAGGAGAAGCTTCGGGTGAAGTAAAACTTTTTTATGATTTTATGCTAAGTGAGGCAGCAAAAAAGATTTTGCAAAGATATGGGTATATATTGCTATGAGTTCAATAGTAGCGACAATAGAGACGATTCAGACGAATGAATCACTCAATCTTGTCTCTTTTTTTGTAGGTGAAGAGAGACTCTCAATGATGAGCCTTGAGTTACATAAAAGTCTCAAGGAGGGTTCGAAAGTGAAGTTAGCGATAAAACCTTCTCATATTGCACTCTCAAGAGAGAAACAATTTGGTTTGAGTAGTGCAAATCAAGTAGAGGTAATGATAAAAAATATAAAAAATGGAGTCTTGTTATCTAGTGTCACTTTGAATTTTTGTGGTAATGTACTTGAAGCACTCATAACACGAGAGTCTCAGGAGAGATTACAGTTATGTGAAGATGAAAAGATAGTAGCTATAATCAATGAGAGTGAACTCTCTATAAGTGAGATTGTTGATGTTTGATATACTCTTAGACCTAGATTATACACCTTTTATTATCTCCTTTAAACTCGCAACGATTACTACATTGTTACTCTTTATTTTAAGTGTGCCTCTTGCATGGTACTTATCTCAAAGCAGATCAAAAATAAAACCTTTTTTAGAAGCTTTAACGGCTTTGCCTATTGTTCTGCCACCCTCTGTCCTAGGTTTTTACATTTTAGTGGCACTCTCTTCAAACTCTCCTCTTGGTGCTTTTTTTGAAAACTATCTTGGCATAAATCTTGTCTTTTCTTTTACCGGATTAGTTGTTGCGAGTTGTTTTTACAGTCTCCCTTTTATGGTGCAACCTCTGCAGAGTGGTTTTAGTGGATTGAATCAGCATATGTTAGAGGCAAGTTATCTAAGTGGAAAAGGGAAGTTTGTAACCCTTTACAAAGTAGCTTTGCCAAATATCAAACCAGCACTTCTTACAGCTGTTGTTGTTACATTTGCACATACGGTGGGTGAGTTTGGAGTAGTTTTGATGGTTGGAGGCAGTATTCCTGATGAGACAAAAGTTGCTTCTGTGGCTATTTATGAGATGGTGGAGATGATGGACTACACTAAGGCACATCTCTATAGCGCGATTATGGTACTTTTAAGTTTTACAGTTCTTTTGAGTGTTTATATCTTCAATGCCAAAGAGAAAAAGATTTTAGGTTGAGCGTATGATAGAGATAGATGTAGAGAAAAAACTCTATGGTGCAAATGGTACAATGAAACTGGATGTAACATTGCAGATTGCGCAAGGAGAGTTTATTGCCCTGAGTGGTAAGAGTGGGAGTGGTAAGTCAACATTTCTGCGCATATTAGCGGGCTTAGATGAGGCAAAAGGAGAGATAGAAGTTAGTGGTAAGAGTTGGCTGAATAGGAAAAAAACTTTACCCCCACAGCAAAGAGAGATTGGTTTCGTATTTCAAGATTATGCTCTTTTTGAAAATATGAGCGTGTTGGATAATCTTCTCTTTGTTTCAAAAGATTTGGCACTTGCCCAGAAACTTTTAGCGATTACAGAACTCACACAACTTAAAAAACAGTTTCCAAAAAGGCTGAGTGGTGGACAAAAACAGCGTGTAAGTTTGTGTCGAGCAATGATGCGAAGACCTAAACTATTACTTTTAGATGAGCCACTTTCTGCTCTTGATGCAGTGATGCGCGCAAAACTGCAACAGGAAATCTTAACACTCCATAGAGAGTTTGCCACGACAACTATCATGGTAAGTCATGACCCAAGTGAGATGTATCGCCTTGCATCAAGAGTTATTATACTTGATAATGGCACTGTAACTGATGATGGCATGCCAAAAGATATCTTACTAAAAACAAAAGGGAGCCAAAAATTCTCTTTTGAGGGCGAACTGCTGGAAATAAAAGAAGTGGATGTAATCAAGATAGCAATTGTAGCTATTGGACAGCAAATTGTTGAGATAGTTGTAAGTGATGCAGAAGTGCAAAATCTGCAAATTGGAGACAAACTGCAACTTAGTACAAAAGCTTTTAGCCCAATAGTAAGTGCTTTTTAATCCAAAAACAATTATAGAAAATGTATAATGCGGTAAAAAAAGAGTTTTACTAGGTGAGATATGATTTTAATGATAGATAATTACGATAGTTTTACATATAACATAGTGCAGTATTGTAGAGAGTTGGGTGCTGATTTAAAAATTATTAGAAATGATGCAATGAGTGTAGAAGAGATAGAAGCTCTCTCCCCTGAAAAGATTATTATATCTCCCGGTCCGGCATCTCCTGATGAAGCGGGTATTACTTTAGAAGTGATAAAATATTTTGCAGACAAGCTTCCTATCTTAGGTATATGCTTGGGACATCAGAGTATAGCGCAAGTGTTCGGGGGAGAAGTTGTTTGTGCAAAAAATATGATGCATGGAAAAACATCAACGATGAAGCAGAGTGCATCATGTGCGATATTTAAAGACTTACCGCAAGAGTTTGTAGCAACACGCTATCATTCACTCATAGTCGATAAAAATACAATTCCTCCTATTATAGAACCAACAGCTTTTAGTACTGATGATGAGGAGATTATGGCACTCAAGATTAAAGAGAAAGATATCTATGGGGTGCAGTTTCATCCAGAATCAATCATGAGTGAATATGGCCATGAAATAATAGGAAACTTTTTAAATCTATGAATGCTAAAATCGTTTTACTACTACTGCTTGTGGTAGATGCGATAATCCTTATCTTTCAAACATCCCAGATATCAATCTCCTACCAAGAGGCACTGCTTCTTTATAATCACTCTTCTCTATTGTCGTTTCTTGTAAACAGTTCCCTAAAACTATTTGGTGAAAATGATTTTGCATTACGCTTAGTAATGATACTGCTACATCTTATGAGCGCAATCCTGATGTATCTTATCTCTAAAAAATATATCTCTTTGGAGAGAAACAGGCTATGGCTTGTTGTGATATTTATTCTTCTTCCCGGAAATGTGAGTGCAGCTATAGTAGTAAATAACGCTGGATTAGTTATCTTCGCTCTACTACTGTTTGCATATTTAAGTGATAAAATTTCCCCTTTATTTCTCAATATACTACTATTTTTGTATGCACTGATAGATATTAGTTTTGCATATCTTTTTCTGGGCTTGTCTCTATATTATATCCATGAAAAGAAGTTATACAACTTCCTATATATGATAATGCTCTACCTACTAACAAGTTATTTATATGGTTTTAAAATAGCAGGTGTGCCAACAGGACATTTTTTGGATGTTATAGGTGTTTATAGTGCAATTTTTACGCCAATTATTTTTATATACCTAGTATATGCACTTTATAGACGCTACTTTACAGCTAAGACAGATATGCTTTGGTATATTGCGACAACGGCATTGCTTCTCTCTTTAGCACTCTCTTTTAGACAGCGTGTTGCCCTAGAGTATTTTGCACCCTACTTAATGTTATCACTACCTTTGGTGGCACAATCTTTTATCAGCTCTTATCGGGTACGATTAAAAGTTTATAGGCGGGGTTATAAACTTGCTTTTATACTCTCCTTTATTCTTTTGATTTTAAATACCTTGGTCGTTCTGTTTAATAAAGACCTCTATAGGGTGATTGAAAATCCAAAAAGACATTTTGCTTATGAGATGCATGTAGCAAAAGAGCTTGCAAATATTTTAAAGCACAGAGGTATTACGTGCGTTCAGAGCGATAAAGAGATGCAAAAGAGACTCGCTTTTTACCATATAGGCTCTTGTCACACATATAAACTTACCTCTTTGCCTTTAATAACAGAAAAACCGACAGATGTTACTGTAAGTTACAGGGGAAGAGTTGTATATAGAGCAACTGTTACTAAATTAAACAATATATAAATCATTTGAATAGTTACTATAAAGGCAAAATATTTATTTAATAAGATTATGGTAAGATTACTCCCAAATATAAAAATAGGGAGTTTCAATGGCTCAAAAAGCGATACGTGAATACGACGGTAAAGCACTTTTTTCTAAACAATGGGAAAATTATTTTAGTGGATTCCATTATGGATTTAAATCTGTTCTAGTTACTAGTGGAGCAGAACTTTTAGCAAAGGCTGAAGAACATGGTTTTGAGTGGTTAAAGCAAGAGCCGTTAGTAGCAAAGCCTGATATGCTGTTTGGTAAGCGTGGTAAAAATGATTTAGTTCTTTTTAAAGATAAAAAGCCCGGTGATGTCTCTTTAGAGGTTGCAGCAAAGTGGATTGATGAAAAAACGTCACATACGACTACACTCCTTTCAGGGCAACATGGTACTTTAACGCATTTTATTGTTGAACCTTTTACGCCACACTCTCAAGAGCAAGAGTATTATATTTCAGCAACATGTGTTGGTGAAGATGATGTACTTTATATGTCTGCAGAAGGTGGAATGGAAGTTGAAGAAGGTTGGGATGAAAAGGTAAATGAAGTAGTCATCCCTATCGATATGACAGATATTGAAATGGAGCATGCTGTAAAGGCAAATGTACCTGCAGATATTCCAGCAGCAGATAAAGAAAAATTTACTTCGTTCGCAATCGCTTTCTTTAAGTTCTATAGAGACATGAATTTTGCATATTTAGAAATCAACCCAATCGTAATGCTAGACAATAATGAAATGGCTATTCTTGACCTTGTCGCTCGTCTTGATGATACTGCTGGTTTCTTAATGAAAGATGTATGGGGTGATATTGAGTATCCAACTGCTTTTGGAATGGAAGATCAGTCTCCAGAAGAGAAAGCTATCGCTGAAGCAGATTCTAAGTCCGGAGCTTCACTAAAACTTACTATTCTTAACCCAATGGGTAGAGTTTGGACAATGGTTGCCGGTGGTGGTGCGTCGGTTGTTTATGCAGATACTATTGCAGATTTTGCAGAAGCAAATGGTGGTTCTATCGCTGACTTGGCAAACTATGGTGAGTACTCTGGTGGACCGACTACAGGTGAGACAAAATTTTATGCAGATACAATTATCGATCTAATGACGCGTCATAAAGATCCACATGGCAGAGATAAGATTATGATTATCGGTGGGGCGATTGCGAACTTTACAGATGTTGCAAAAACTTTTACAGGTATTATTCAGTCATTTGAAGAGAATGCAGAGAAGATAAAAGAGCATAACACTAAGATATATGTTCGCCGTGGTGGACCAAACTATGAAAAAGGTCTTAAGGATATCAAGGAAGCTGCAGATAGATTAGGACTTTATATAGAAGTATATGGACCAGAAACACATGTTACAGATATTGTAAGAATGGCATTAGAGAAGTAAGGGAAAGAGATGGAAAAATTATATACTAGAGATACACAAGCGATTTTTTGGAATAACAACAAAACTGCTATTCAAAGAATGTTAGATTATGATTATACTATTAAAAGAGATACTCCATCGGTTGCAGCTATCGTAGCTCCGACAAGTGGTAATAAGTTTGAGAAGTTTTTTTGGGGACCAGATGAGATTATGGTACCACTCTTTAAGAGTACAGCAGATGCAAAAAAAGAGCATCCAAATGCTGATGTTCTTTTAAATTTTGCATCATTTAGAACTGCATACGATGTAACAATGGAAGCAGTTGAACTTGGTGGTTTCTCTTCTATCATGGTTACAGCTGAGGGTATCCCTGAGAGACTTGCAAGAAAGATGAACAATGCAGCGCGTAAAGCGGGTGTTACGGTAATCGGGCCAGCTACTGTTGGTGCTATCGCTCCGGGTGCATTTAAAATTGCAAATATTGGTGGAACAATTGAGAACATTGTAAACTCAAAACTTCACCGTGCAGGTTCTTGTGGACTTGTAACTCGTTCTGGTGGACTTTTTAATGAACTCTCAAATATCATCGCTATTAATGCTGATGGTATTGCAGAGGGTGTAGCTATTGGTGGGGATAGATTTGTTGGTTCTGTTTTTATTGACAATATGCTTAGAATGGAGAAAAATCCAGATGTGAAGTATATGGTACTTCTTGGAGAAGTTGGTGGTACTGAAGAGTACAAAGTTATCGACGCTATCAAAGATGGTCGCATCACTAAGCCGGTTATCGCATGGTGTATCGGTACAATTGCAAAGCACTTTAGTTCAGGTGTTCAGTTTGGTCACGCAGGTGCAAGTGCAAATGCTGATGCTGAGACAGCGGCTGCTAAAAATAAAGCGATGGCTGAAGCTGGTATCCATGTTCCAGAATCATTCAATGATTTACCAGCAACTATTAACAAAGTGTATGAAGAGTTACGCGCAAATGGAACTATAAGTGAAATTCCTGAACCAGATATGAATGTAGTGCCAAAAGTACGTCGTCCAAAGCAGTTCATCTGTACTATTAGTGATGACAGAGGTGATGAGGCGACATACGCTGGATTCCCAATCTCTTCAGTAGCTACTCCAGATACAGGTAAAGGTATTGGTGATGTAATCTCTTTATTATGGTTCAAAAAGCAGTACCCAGAGTGGGCAACTCAGTTTATTGAGACTGTTATTAAAACTGTTGCAGATCACGGTCCGGCAGTTTCGGGTGCACACAATGCAAAAGTAACTGCTCGTGCAGGTAAATCTGTTGTTGAAGCACTTGTAACTGGTCTTTTAACTATTGGTCCAAGATTTGGTGGGGCTATTGATGGTGCTGCTGAACACTTTAAATATGCAGATGATAATAACCTAACACCTGCGGAGTTCTTGGCACATATGAAAAAAGCAGGTATCCCAATTCCGGGTATCGGTCACCGTATCAAATCTCTTAAAAACCCAGATTTAAGGGTTGAGGGATTGAAAAAATTTGCTAAAGAGTATTTTCCTGCAACACCACTACTCGATTATGCTCTTACTGTTGAGCAGTTGACTACATCGAAAAAAGAGAATTTGATTCTTAATGTAGATGGAACAATCGGTATATTGATGGTTGACATGTGGAGAGCTTTGGGTTACACAGAAAATGAGATAGATGAGTTTATCTCTTCGGGTACTCTTAACTCATTCTTTATTGTTGGTCGCTCTATAGGTTTCATTGGGCATATTCTTGATGAAAAACGTCTTGCTATGCCAATGTATAGACACCCGATGGATGATATACTATATGATGTTCAGGTAGCTGAAAAAATATAAAAACTTTGAGCCAAAGAGAAAATCTCTTTGGCTTTTTATCCGCTTGCCCTCTTTAGTTATTAAATTTTTAAAATTCAAAATTTCATTTTTCTTGCTTTTTTAGATATACTGACATAATATAAACCAATATTAGGACGCTATTATGAAAAAAGCATTTACCCTTTTAGAATTAGTTTTTGTTGTTGTCGTTATTGGGATTCTTGCTGTGACAATTTTACCTAAAACAGAGTCAAATACACTCTACGAAGCAGCCAATCATATTATTTCAGACATTAGATATACACAGCACTTGGCTATTGTTAATGATGTGTATGATAAAAATAAGGCGCAGTGGTATAAAGGAAAATGGCAGTTACTCTACAGTAAATCAAATAGTAGCAGTAGAGATACGGGGGGCTATTATGCTGTAACTATTTTTTCAGACTTGGGAGCAGATCAAGGGGGAAAACCTGAAATTGGTGAAATAGCAGTAAACCCTTTAAATCCTGATAAAGTGATGAGTGGAGGGTATAGTGGAGAGATAGATTGGGAAGATAATCAAGCTACGATAGAAATGAACTTAGGTTATAAGTACGGTATTAGTTCTATAACACAAAGTGGCTGTTCAGGAAAAAGAATAGCATTTGATAACAAAGGACGTCCGTATGTAGGAAATGATAGTTCATGGACTTCAAGTGTAGATGGAATTTTGACTAAGCAGTGTAAATTAACACTAACTAAAGATTCAAAATCAGTAACAATTATTATTGAACCAGAAACAGGATATGTACACTTTTCATAGATAGTATCAGCAAAAAGCCCAAAAACAGGGCTTCAAAGCAATAATCCAGCGTTCATAAAATCGAACAACGAAACAAATCCAAAAATTTATCCCAAATCTTCCCACACTTTAAGAAACCTCTAAGCAACAACCCCCTATAAT
>JALWSY010000053.1 GCA_027083035.1 Sulfurimonas sp.
ACTAACAAAACTAGGTGCAACTGCGCTTAAAAATATAAATATCGGTGGTGGACTCGCTGTCAATTATGAGCAGCACCTTGATGCCAAGATGCATAACTACTCTTTGGATGAGTTTAGCAGTAGTGTTGTTTTTTTACTTGGCGAAATCATGGATGCCAAAGGGGTAGCACACCCAAATATTTATACAGAGTCAGGAAGATATATAGTCGCCTCACATACTGTACTTGTGGCACCTGTACTTGAACTCTTTACACAAGATTATCAAGAAGAACTTTTGGAGTTTAAAAAACAAAATCCACCACTTATAGAGGAGCTACGAGAACTTTATGAGCATCTTAATCCAACAAACTATGTGGAGTATCTCCACGATGCACTCGATCATATGGAATCCTTGCTGACACTTTTTGATTTAGGTTATATTGATTTGCGTGACAGGTCTAATGCTGAAATACTTGTGCATAACATCATAAAAAAATCACTCTATATTATGCCATCCATAAGCCATGATGAACTCAAGAAGTTACAAGTAAATCTTCAAGAACGCTATCTTATCAATGCCTCTATATTCCAAAGCATACCCGACTTCTGGGGATTGAAACAGCACTTTCCTGTGATGCCTATTCATCATCTTTCGCAAGAACCTCGTAGAGGAGCTTCGCTGTGGGATATCACCTGTGATAGTGATGGCGAGATAGGATTTAATCCTGATAAACCACTCTTTTTGCATGATATCAATCTCAAAGAGAAGGATTACTTCTTAGGATTTTTCAATGTTGGTGCTTACCAAGAAGCTCTGGCAATGGCACATAATCTCTTTACACGCCCAAATGAGTACACTATTTTAATAGATGACACAGGATATTCTATACATAACGGAGTAGAATCACAAAATATCCTTGATATCTTAGAGACTCTTGGCTATGAAAAGCAAAAAGTTTTAGAAAAGCTTAAAAGAGATTTAGAAAAGAGTGCTTTTATGACACAAAAAGAAAAAAGTGATACACTTCTAAAATTAGAAACTTATTTAAAACAAAATGGCTACCTACGAACTACAAACTAAGGGAAAATATGGGAATCTACTCAAAAATTAAAGAAGACTTTGCAAACGCTTACAAAAATGACCCCGCTCTAAACTCAAAAATCGACTTCCTATTTAATTATCCCGGTGTATGGGCGGTAGCTTGGTACAGGATTGCTCACTCCCTTTATAAAGCAAACTTTAAAAGATTTTCTAGAATGATAATGGGACTCACGCAAATATTCACCCATATAGACATCCACCCTGCTGCACAAATTGGCAGTCGTGTCTTTATAGATCATGGAACTGGTGTAGTTATTGGTGAAACCGCTATCATCGAAGATGATGTACTTATCTATCAAGGTGTTACACTTGGCGGTGTCTCCCTTACACATGGCAAACGCCACCCAACAATCAGAAAAGGTGCAGTAATTGGTGCAGGAGCTAAGGTTCTTGGAAATATTGAAGTAGGAGAATATGCAAAAATAGGTGCGAACTCTGTAGTTGTCAAACCGGTACCCTCATGCTCTACTGCTATCGGTATTCCTGCACATGTGATTGAGAAGGGTCGCTGTAAGGATCCTTTTATGCACAATATGCTTCCAGATATCAACAAAGAACTCTTTGAGTATATGCTCAAGCGTGTCGCAATCTTAGAACATATCTTAGTAGAGGACAACAAAGATCTTCTTGAGCAAGATCTTGAACTAGAACATATCTACGACTCTTTTCTAAAATCTATGAAAAATTGATAAAAATACCCTCTTATCAAGATATATATATCTTATTTTTAGTATAATTACAAAATTTTCTAGAAGGAGAGCTATATGCTCACAAATCGTATTAATACACTCTCTGAGTCTATCACTATTGCAATTACAACACTTGCTGGTGAGCTGAAAGCTCAAGGAAAAGATATCTTAAGTTTCTCCGCGGGAGAGCCTGATTTTGGTACACCACAAGTTATAAAAGATGCAGCTATTGATGCTATTAATAATAACTTTACAAAATATACAGCTGTTGATGGCATCCCTGCCCTTAAAGAGGCTATTGCTCACAAACTAAAAAGAGATAACAATCTCATATACTCACTTGATCAAATCATTGTGAACAATGGAGCGAAGCACTCACTTTTTAATCTCTTCTCAGCTACTATTGAAGAGGGGGATGAAGTTATCATTCCTGCTCCTTATTGGGTTACTTACCCTGAACTTGTCAAGTATTGTGGAGGGAATGTTGTAGAGATAGAGACACATGATACCTCTGCATTTAAGATTACGCCTGAGCAACTCCAAGCGGCACTCACACCAAAAACAAAGATGCTTGTTCTCACTACACCATCAAACCCTACAGGAAGTGTTTACTCAAAAGAAGAACTTCTTGCACTAGGAGAAGTGCTTAAAGGGAGTGATGTCATCGTAGCGAGTGATGAGATGTATGAAAAACTCATCTATGAGGGTGAATTTACCTCTGCTGCTGCTGTAAGTCAAGATATGTATGAAAGAGTAGTAACTATTAACGGTCTCTCCAAATCAGTAGCAATGACAGGATGGCGTTTTGGCTATATGGCTGCTCATAACACAGAGCTTATTAAAGCAACAAAAAAGCTCCAATCCCAAAGCACATCCAACATCAACTCTATTACGCAGATGGCAGCCATTAAAGGACTCGATGGTTCAGCAGATGCAGATATTGAGATGATGCGTCAAGAGTTTGCAAAGAGACGCGATGAAGCAGTAAAACTCTTTAATGAAGTTGATGGTTTAAGTGTTTTAAAACCGGATGGTGCCTTTTATCTTTTTGTAAACATTCAAGAGATAAGTTCAGACTCTCTCACATTTGCTAAAGAGCTTCTTGCACAAAAAGAGGTAGCAGTCGTACCCGGTGTCGGTTTTGGAAGTGAGGGTTATTTTCGATTTAGTTTTGCTACAGACATAGAGAGTATCCGTGAAGGTATCAAGCGTATCGAAGAGTATGTAAAAGAGTTAAAACGCTAAAACAGAAACCCTAGAGTTTCTGTTTTCTCTGCTCATAAAGCTCCCTCTCCATCTCAATCAAAATATAACTAATATACTTATACGCCTCTCTCCATGCATCCATAAACTCTGGCGTTGCTTTCTCTCCCAAAGTCTCCTCAATCGCCTGCATAAGCACCATACCTATCATAGGATACTGTGCAGGTTGAATGTTTAAGCGAACATGTGCCTTTGCAATGACTAAAAGTGCAGGTTTTAGCCTCTCTATCCTGTCTATATTTGCCGCATATGCTGAGAGTATCTCTGCTAGCTTCATGTACTGATTTGCAGGTGCATTTTCAAAGAGTTTTTTTACTTTTGGATATTTAGAGAAGAGAATCTCGTACATACGGGTAGATATCTTTGTATCATTTTGTGTTATTAGTGTTGCAGAAGATTTTACAATCAGAAGTGCTTGAGGTGAAAGAGTCGTTTTCAAAAAAATCCCTGATATAATTATTTAAATTTATTATATCAGAAAATTTTAATCTTGTCTAGAGTTCTAAGATTCTAGCGTCTGAAGTGCTTCAATAACCTCTTGAAGATTATCCATTGGAATATGTACTTTCCAATCTGGTGCATCAACATCACCTTTGAGTGAAATTGCGATACTTGCAACCGGTTTAGAATCTGTTCCATAAGGATTTTCTATTTTTTGTATCGAAATAGTACCCTTTGTTGTTGAGCTGAGTGGAATTACTTTACTCATATTTTCTCCTTTATATATAAAATTATTTTATAAGTCTAGCTAATTTAACCTGAAGTTTTAGCCACTCTCTATGATTCATCACAGGAAATCCGGCAAAAGTTTTCCCACTCTCTTTAATACTTTTGGTTATCCCGCTTCTTGCTGCAAAAGTATTAAAAGGCGCTACTTCAAGGTGTCCGGCAAAGGCTGCTTGACCACCCACTACCACATTGCGTCCTAACTTTGTAGAGCCTGCACTTCCAGATTGTGCAACTAATACGGAGTACTCTCCTATCTCACAGTTATGTCCAATCTGTACAAGATTATCTATTCGTACACCCTTTTTAATAAGCGTTGCACCAAAAACAGCTCTGTCAATGGTTGTAGAACTTCCTATCTCAATATCATCTTCTAGGATAACATTACCATTTTGATAGATTTTCTTATGCACACCCTGCGCATTTGTAGCAAAACCAAAACCATCACTTCCTATGGTACTATTAGCATGAATGATGCAGTTACTACCAATCTTACAGTCGCGATAGATGACAACATTCGGATAGAGAATAACATTATCACCTATGGTTACATTTGAGCCGACATAAACACCCGCCATAATCTGGACATTCTTCCCTATCACAGCGCCATTTGCAACTTCAGCCTTTGGTGAGATAACACTTCCCTCACCTATGATAGCCTCTTTTGCATCATTATCTTCTAGTGGTGGTGCGAAATACTCTGATACTACGGCCATCTGCCAGTAAGGTGCCGCAACAACAAGTGCTACAGACTCCTTTGGCACCTCTGATGCTGTTTTCTCATCACAAATGATCGCCGCAGCTTTTGAGTTAGCTATCTCTTTGACATACTTGGAGTTAGCTACAAAAGAGAGTTCATTCGAAGTAGCATCGCTGAGAGTATTCATTGAGTCTATCTCAATATCTTCTCCATCAAATGATGCACCTATAATCTTTGCGATTTCACTAAGTTTCATGATTTATCGCTCGAGTGCAACAGCACCACTTCGTACTATCTCTTTTGGGTTATAACGCTTTATGGCCTTTAAAAAGTTCTCAACTCTCTTTGGCTCATCTGCTACCATCGCGATTATAACACTCTCACCAACATTTACTATCTTTCCGTTATATGCCTGACAGAGTGTATCGATATCTGTAATGTTCTCTGTAATAGGAAACTTTACAAGAGCCATCTCTTTTTCAACTATATCAGCGTGTTCATATACACGAAGTACAGGGATGAGTTTATGAAGCTGCTTTGTAATCTGCTCAATTACACGCACAGAACCCGCTGTTACAATAGTGAGTCTTGAATACTTTGTGTCAGGAATCGGTGCAACTGTTAAAGAGGTGATGTTATACCCACGACCAGAGAAAAGGTTTGTAATTCTTGAGAGTACACTCGCTTCATTAATAACGATTACTGAAACTACTCTTCTTTCACTATTTTCAGTCATTATTTTGTCTCCTTTTTCTCTAATAGCATCATGTTAAAGAGGCTTCCACCTGCTGGAACCATCGGCATAACATTTTCAAATCGCTCAACGATTACCTCAATAAAAGCAACCACATTTTTCTCGACTGCATCTTTGAGTGCTGCATCAAACTCCTCTTTTGTCTTTACTCTGTACCCTATTCCACCAAAAGCTTCTGAGAGTTTTACAAAGTCAGGCTGCACACTTAAGTCAGTCTCAGAGTGGCGTTTATCATAAAAGAGTGTCTGCCATTGGCGTACCATTCCAAGGAAGTTGTTATTTAAGATGATGTTAACAACAGGAATCTTCTTCTCAACAGCGGTCATTAACTCTTGAACATTCATAAGAATAGAGCCATCACCCGTAAAGTTGATACTCACTTTATCAGGGCTTGCAGCTTTCACACCGATAGCCGCAGGAAAACCAAAGCCCATCGTTCCAAGTCCACCCGAAGAGATAAACTGACGAGAACGACTAAAAGGGTAGAACTGTGCAGCCCACATCTGATGCTGTCCAACATCTGTAGAGATATTTGCATCATCACCGAGCAACTCTCCTACACGCTTTATAACCCATTGCGGTTTAAGGCGTTCACTATCTTCATGAAATGTAAGGGGATGCAAATCATTAAAGTTATTAATAGTATCTCTCCATGGCTCATAGTTTGCTGCATCAATACCATCTAAGCAGTGAAGCATCTCCTGAGTAACAACTTTTACATCACCAACAATTGGATAATCAGCATTAACAAGTTTAGAGATTGATGCAGGATCAATGTCAACATGAATAACATCTGCATTTTTTGCAAACTCTGAGAGTTTTCCTGTTACACGGTCATCAAAACGCACTCCAAGACCAATAACCAAATCAGTCTCACTCATTGCCATGTTTGATGCATAAGAGCCGTGCATTCCCAGCATACCGACTAAAAGCTCATCTTTAGAGTCTAGTACACCCCGTGCCATAAATGTCTCAACAGCAGGAATACCTGTTTTATGTACAAGTTCTCGTACTTCCTCACCAGCATTGGCATTGATGATACCACCACCGAGATAGAAGAGTGGACGAGAAGCTTTTGCTATTGCATCCATTGCTTTTTTTATCTGTCTTGGGTTTCCTTTCACATGTGGCTTATAAGTCTCTAACTCAACTTTAAAGTCATAGCTAAACTCAGCTATCTGCGCAGTCACATCTTTAGGAATATCTACATGAACAGGACCCGGACGACCAGAAGATGCAATGTAAAATGCCTCTTTTAGTATGCGAGGTAAATCATTTGCATCTGTTACGAGATAGTTATGTTTTGTACAAGGACGAGAGATACCGATAGCATCAATCTCTTGAAAACCATCTGTACCAATAAGACTCATAGGCACTTGACCGGAGATAACAACGAGAGGAACAGAGTCCATATAGGCATCAGCTAAACCTGTTACAGCATTTGTAAAACCGGGACCAGATGTAATCATCGCAACACCGACTTTTCCACTCGCTTTGGCATAGCCCTCTGCTGCGTGAATAGAGGCTTGCTCGTGACGATTAAGGATATGTTGAAATCCGTTTTGTTTGTATATCTCATCATATACATTCATTATCGCTCCACCGGGATACCCAAAAACAGTATCAACACCCTCAGCGATTAATGCCTCTATGACCATCTGTGCACCACTCATTTGCATCATAAGTCTCCTATTTAAAATTTCGCGATTATACTAAAAGATATCTATATTAGAGGTTAAACCCAAATTGTGTAGTAAAAAATTAAAAAAACTGGAATTACGATGCGTCCAAGATTGAGTCCACTATCATAGATGGTCGCCACATCTCCATGGAACCTTGAGGCAGATGCTCAAGCGTCAGTTTACTCTCTTTATACTTCTCTTTAAATTGCAAATAAAAGGTCTCTATTTGATCTTGTATTCCAAAACTTAATACAAAATTCTTTATTCCTCGCTCTATGGTAGCCTGAGGAGCATCTGCTCTTGCTGCATCTTCGAGTTGTACCATATAACACCAAGCAAAAATTGTTGCAATAGCTTGATATTTGGAGGAGATATGCATAAACTCTTTAAGCGCTTGAGCTACACCTTTAGCATTGCCTTCAACTGCATACTCTCCTGCTTTCGCACTCGCATCATTCCACAGTTTTTGCAATCTTTTTCCATCTTCAGTAAGCTCTAGCTCTTCATCAAGTGCCATCATATTATAAGCACTCTCCATATCATTTTGAGTAACAGCATTAAAGAATTTTTGCCGTGTTTCGATAGTCTGCATCATCTCTTTGGCTTCTTCTTTAAAGTCATCAAATAGTAAAAGAGTCTGCAACATTTTCATCGCAGAGTGAGTCTCCCCATTATTTAAAAATTCATTGGCTTGTATATAGAGAGAATCTGCATACTTCATCAGGACATCATACTCTGGTAGCTCCTTTAAAAAAGCATATCGCTTTATAAGTTCTGAACAGATTGCAAAATCTTTTTGACCTAAAGCTGCTCGAAATCTTTTATATACTTTGCTTTGCGTTAAAATCTCTTGAATAAGTTTCGTCTTTTCACTAATACCACGATAAGGCATAAGTATCTCTTTTGCCTGCTGCGCACCTTTTGGATCTAAAATATACTTTTGTGCCTGAATAAGTGATTTTTTCCATCTTGCCTCTAAAGATTTATAAATTTTAGACTCTTTATAAGAAGGATGTTGATTTGCTAAACTATAGGCAAGTGCAAGTTTTCCCTCTTTAGCAAACTTTACAAACTTATCATACTCCGCATATTCAGCTATAAGTTTCTGAATTATCTTATTTTTTGAAGGTATAGATTTAAAAATATTTAAAAGTGTTTCTGCTTTCTCTTTATCTCCGTGTTCTAAGGCCACTCTCGCTTTTGCAAGTGTATTTTCCCAAAGATTGGAGACCATTTTATAGACTTCTGTGTAAGCAAGTACAGGATTTTCATCTACTACAGCTTGTATTGAGTCAAAGTTTTTGTTTCGCAGCATCTCTTTTATAACATCTAAGTTTTCATAAATGTCATAGCACATAATAAAACCATCATCTGTTCCAACAAAAAGGGTATCTGTATCTGCATCATACTCTAGTGTAGTGATAGTAGTAGCAAGCTTTACATAGCGAGGAGCAAGGAGTTCATAACTCTCCAAATCATAAAGAAGTACATAACCAAGTTTTGTCCCAATGAAAAGAAATTTGTCATCTGTACTTGTCGTCATCTTTGTTGCATCATCATGAATGCCTTGCAATCTTGAGATAACCTTGTCAGTTTGTAGATTCCATATAATTGCAGAGGATTTTTTATCTATACTTATAAGACGATGTTTCTCTAAAAATCGCACCTGCATTACAGGTGCAGAGTGTGCCTTTAACTTTGGTTTTGCCGTCATAGTTACCAAAGAAAAAACAGATATTTTTCTATCATAACTTGCAGTTGCTACCCAGTTACCATTTTTACTAAAAGCTATATCATTAATAGTATCTACATGAGAAGGTAGCGTTAAAACAAGTTTGCCGCTTTTGATATCAATGGCAAATGTTTTTCCATCTTCTCCTCCTGAAAACATATACCGTTCAAGTGGATCGATTCCAACGCAAGAGACTTCACCATGATGTCTATCAACCTTACTTATCAATTTTTTTGTCTTTACATTATAGAGTCTTGAAGTACGACAGTCACTACTAAGTGTTGCAAAAAAAGCGCCACTATTACTAAAATATACGACATTTGTCTTATAACTCTCATGATGAATGTTTACCTTAAATCCACCAAGCATTTTTAAGCTATCTTTGTCCATAAATCGTATTGTCGTATCACTATCAACAACCAGAAGTCTTTTATCTTCTAATATCTTTGTAACAATAATAGCTTTTTTAAAACCTTGGTTTCTGATAACTTTCATACCTTAGTTCTCCCGTAGATATCCATCTTCTTTTAAACGGCGTTTAATCTCTTCTTGATGCGCAGCACCTTTTGTCTCCATATGCACAGTAACATTTGCATCACCATAATCAAGAGAGATTGAAGTTCTATCATAGGCAATATGCACAATATTTGCATTTAGCTCCTGAAGTATCTCAGTAAAGTGCATTAAAGAACCCGGTTTATCGACAAGGGTTACAGTCACTTTCATCTTTCTATGTGACTTCAAGAGTCCCTTCTCTATAATAACAGAGAGAAGAGTTACATCTACATTGCCTCCACTAAGAACTATAGCAACTCTTTTTCCTTGTAGATGTTTCAGTTTATGATGCAATAGCGCAGCAACGCCAACAGCCCCTGCACCCTCTACTACAAGCTTTTGTTTCTCTAAAAGATACAAGATAGCACTTGCAATCTCTTCATCATCCACACTAATAATTTTATCGACACTCTTAAGAGCATACGCTAAAGTAATCTCAGAAGTATCTCGCACAGCAATACCATCAGCAATGGTACGCACACTAAGTGTATCAATGGCCTCTTTTTTTTCAAAGGAGTCTTTAAAAGCAGGAGCGCCACTTGCACTTACTCCTATCACTTCTATGTTTGGACTAAGTGATTTTATAACTTCTGCCATTCCAGCAATCAATCCACCGCCACCAACAGGTATGACTACTGCATCAAGCTCCCCGTACTGCTCAAGTATCTCCAAAGCAACCGTTCCCTGCCCTGCAATAACCTCCTCATCCTCAAATGGATGTACAAAAGTCATAGAGTTTTGCTCTCCATACTCCAGCGCGTAAGCATAAGCTTCATCATAATTACTACCATGTAAAATAACTTCAGCACCAAAGTGTTTCACACCATTTACCTTTGTGAGTGGTGTTGATTCTGGCATAACTATTACCGCACGAGTATTAAACTTTGATGCAGAGAGTGCTACACCCTGTGCATGATTTCCAGCGCTTGCTGCCACAACACCACAAGCACGCTCACTCTCACTTAGTGATGCGAGTTTGTTAAAGGCACCACGAATTTTAAAAGCACCCGTAACTTGAAGGTTCTCTTTTTTGAGATATACCTTAGAACCTGAGACTTCACTCAAATAGGGAGCATATGCAAGAGGCGTTTTTACAACCACACCTTCTATTCTCTCCTGTGCTTTATAAATCTTTTCTAAATCTAACAATTACTTTGCCTACTTATAAATTTCTATGCTCAACCATTGAACAGTGGTTTTGCACAACCTTCATCCCTGCCGCTTCTGCTTTTGCAGCGGCCTCATTGTTGACAATACCCTTTTGAGCCCAAAAAACCTTCACATCACCTCGCGCTATACACGCATCTGCTATAGCATTAAGTGCTTCAGGCTTTCTAAATATATCTACCATATCGACAGAAAAAGGAATTTCTGCAAGAGATCTATAAACTTTCTCACCTAAAATTTTATCCTCTTTTGGATAGACAGGAATAATTTTATATCCATGCTCTTGTAAATACTTCGCTACCCTATGAGAATCTTTTGTTGCATCTGGAGATAAACCTAAAACCGCTATACTCTTCACGCTATCAAAAATCTCTTGTATCTCTTCTTTATTTGCATTCACAGTTGGAAATTCGCACTCCATTTTTATCCTTTTTCATATTTTATCAAATCGTTTCAAATCGCCTAAGTTGCTCTATATTAGGTGGTTTTAAGGCTTTTCTATGTTATCATACTTCATCAAGAAAAGTCCAATTTACTCATTTCATTTGGACTTTTTTGGGACTCAAACTATATAAGGAGCCACTTATGAAAACACTTTTAAAACGTATTCCTACTAATACAGCAGGTATATTTTATGAAGAGATTATATCCAAAAACAACAAAGTTGTTGATAAACGATTCAAAATATAATTAATAACTTCTGTAATCGTGTGACAAGTATTGCCTATCTCTGAATATGAGCTACACCACGTTGCAGACATATTTTCTGTTCACCAAGAGAGTTCACTACTAGATTTATGGTTGTGTTATCTTCATCTTTTATTATTATGTCACCTTTTTGTACTTCTTGATATGTATCTATATCGGATGCTGTAGCATTTACCACACATACTACAGATATTGGGATATTACGCTTTTCTACTTTACTATCTATACTATCATCAATGGAACTATTTGTTTCTTTTTCCATAGGAGTTTCTACTTCACTATCTGTCACAACTTTTGCTGTAGCAGTATCTGCTTCATTGTCTTTAGAGCAAGCATTAAAGCTGAGTGCTATAAGTGTTACTATTAATATATCTTTAATTTTCATCTCTTCTCCCCTCTTACTGAATTATAAAGTTTTTCTCTAGTTGCAATTCTACATTCATATAGAGAACTGTACTTGATTCATAGAGATGTATCTTTGTGCCTAATGGTAAAGGTGAACTCTTTGAGCTTAACACTCTAAAGTCACTACTATCAGTTGCATCTCTTTGATTGACTCTTATAAATTTCACACTACTATTTCCATTTTTATAAGTAGTCACTACTGCTGTAATAAAGTACCCCTTAGAGTCATCGTATGCACCAACACTACTCTTTATCTCTCCATTTGCACCCTCTAGCATTGTCATACCTGCTTTACTTGAGAAAAATTTACTAAAAGTATCACCTACGCTTACGCTATATTCTGCACTCCCATCTGCACGCAGCACAACAGTAACTTTTCCATCACTTCTCTTGAGGGTACTAACTATCTCTACTTTACCATCAGCATCTGTATCCATAACTGTTTGTACTCCAAGAGAAGTAAATATAGCCTGATTCAAGGCATCTCCTACTTGCATTGTTTGTATAGCTTCACCAAGTATAGTAGTTAAGGATTTTGCAACTACATTACTATTATCATCATAAATGATTTGCACACCGTTAGAGATGAGTGTAACTATGGCATCTACTAGGTCTGTACTTGCACCTGTTATTGTAGAATCAAGTGTAACATACTGTTGGATAGTTCCATTTGTATCAGTCTGGGCAATAAGTGTGACATTATTATCAAGGGTAACCATTGTAGTTGTCGCGTTGGTTTCGAAACTTCCTACTTCCCCAAGATTACTACCATTTTCAAAGGCAATTGTTGTAAAGGTAAAGTTTGTAGAAGTATTTAGTTCTCCATCACTTAGTGTGATATTTACATCTGTAGAGGCTGCTACTTGCGTTGGTATTATCTGCATAACATTTCTAGTAAAGTTTATACTTTTTATTACATTTGGATTAAATGTACTTGTATAAGTAAGTTTATCACCATCTACATCTGCACCATCTAGTGTGATATTTTTCTCTGGAGTATTCTTATAGACTACAACATCGGAGATACTACTTAATGTCGGTGCATCATTCACACTTGAAACAGAAAGTTTAAGATTACTTTTTGTAGTTTTTCCATTTGCTGTTGCTACTACTTCTATAGTTACTACACCATTTGCATCTGGCTTTTGAGTAATGGTGAGTTTTCCATCTACAATCGCTACTGTTGCTATAGATGTATCTGAAGAGGTAGCACTATATGTGATTAAATCACCATCTACATCTTTTGCATTAAGAGTGACTTCTGAATACCTTGCATCCTCTAGGGTTACTAAATCTGCCAACTGTGCAAATATTGGTGCATCATCTACAGGTGTTACATAAAGGGTAAAGCTTGCTGCATCACTTAGACTACCATCTGTTACATCATAAGTTATGACTACTTTACCATTTACATCAGGTACACTAGAGAGTGTTAAGATATTATCTGAAACTGTAACGGTTGCTATACTTGTATCAGTTGATTTTGCTGAGTATATAAGCTGTGTCTTATCTGCATCCGTTGCTACAAGTGTGATATTAAAGTCAGTAAAATCTTCAGCTCTAGTTATATTTTCCAGAGTTGTTAATACCGGTGCGCTGTTTGAAGTTGTATTGTTTGTACTGTTTTGTGTTGTTTTTGCTGCTGTTACATTTATGGTTGTTATATATGCTACAGTTGAGTTGGCATCTCCATCATTTACCTTAAAACCGAAGGTCGCATAGGGACTACCTATTGCATCTACTACAGGTGTAAATCGTAAGTTAGCAATATCAGCTTTAAGAATTTTTTGCTTTAGTGTTACATCTACACCATTGAGTGTTAATGTTCCTACACTTGGTAGTGTAGTTATAAAGATAGAGTCTATAGTATCGCCTGTATCACTATCTGTAAAATTAAAATCATTAACAGAAAATACCTTCTGGGTATCCTCTACAATTGTAAAAGTATTGTTTGCTGATGTTGGCGTACTATTTACATTGCCTACACTTATTTGAAAGTTTTGGGTTGAAATCGCCCCATTTGTATCTGTGAGTGTTAGGTTTATGTCATAGACGCCCACATCTGCATTTGTTGGGGTACCCGTTAGGTGCGTTGGAGCTATTTTTCTCAATACTCCATCATTAACATAGATATAACCTCTGCTATCTACAGCTATTGCTTTTGGGTTATTAAAAGATGCAGTTATACCATTCCCAGCAATTGTACTCACTAACCCTTTTGGGGTTATTTTTCTAATTTTATTATTAAATGTATCAGCCACATAAACATTACCTTCACTATCTACAGTAACTCCAAAAGGTCTATTAAAATGTGCATATAAGCCCAAACCATCTACAGAAGCAGCCGGAGAACCTCCTGCAAGAGTAACAATGAGTCCATTTGGGGTTATTTTTTTGATTTTATGATCAGCTTCATCAGCAACATAGATATTATCATTACTATCTATTGCTAATCCTTTAGGGTAATTAAATGTAGGGCCATCAGCATTAAACTCTACTGATTGACCACTCCCTGCAAATGTACTCACTTCTCCTGCTGGGGTTATTTTCCTGATTCTATGATTATATTGATCAGCTACATAAATATTATCCTTACTATCTACGACTATGCCATAAGGATAGTAAAATGATGCAGCTGTACCCATACCATCTGCCCCACCAATACTACCACTCCCTGCAAATGTACTCACTTCTCCTGCTGGAGTTATTTTTCTAATTTTATTATTTAATGTATCGGTTACATAAAGATTTCCATGACTATCTTGTGCTATGCCTGAAGGTTGATTAAATGATGCAGATGTTCCATTACCATCTGCTGCACCACTTGTTCCACTCCCTGCAATTATAGTAACTACACCGGCTGGGGTTATTTTCTTGATTTTACTATGTTGTAAATCAACGGCATAAATATTATCATTTTTATCTACTATCATTCCTTCGGCGTGAACAGGCAGATTAGTAGTAGGGGTAGTTACCTCCCTACTACTTAAGTGCAACCAAGAAGGAAGGGTAGTTCCATTCGTAACTGAAAAAGTGATAAAATTTTTATCTTCATCTTTACCTTTTAATACATAATCATAAGCACTATCCGGCATTACCGATGTTACCACTGTACTTGTTATGGTTGGTGCATCATTTACGTTTATAATGCTAATAGTAATATTTTTATCAAAAGTAGCATTTCCGCTATCTGTAGTTCTTATACAAGTGCTATATGATGCTTTTGTCTCATAATCAAATACCGCATTTGCCTGAAGTGCATCACCACTTATGCTAAAATTTGCATCATCACTCCCGCCACAAAAAGAGTAACTAAAACTATCTCCTGCATCTATGTCTGTTGTTGTAAGTATTCCTATCGTTGCACCTGTCACATTATTTTCTGTAATGGAACTATTTGAAAGAGTAATATCTGTTGGTGCATCATTGACATTGGCTACTGTGATTTGAAAGTTTTGCATAGCCTCTCCTCCGTTTCCATCACTAAGTGTTAAATTTATATCATATACACCTACATCTGCATTTGTGGGAGTTCCTTTGAGTATAAAATTTACAATCTTTCTAATTTTGTGATTACCTCTATCAATGATATAAATATCATTATATTTATCTATGGCTACCCCGTGAGGAGCAGTAAATGATGCAGACCCCTTGCTACCGTCTGTTGCACCAAATGAACCATTTCCTGCAAATGTAGAAACTACTCCCGTTGGAGTTATTTTTCTAATTGTATAATTCTCTGAATCTGCCACATAAATATTATCATTATGATCAACTGCCACCCCCCAAGGATAGTTAAATGATGCATTTGCACCATTACCATCAGTTGCTCCAAATGAACCATTTCCCGCCAATGTAGTAACTATACCAGCTGGGCTTATCTTTCTAATTTTATTATTATATGTATCAGCTACATAAATATTGTTATGGCTATCTATTGCTAAATCATAAGGATAACTAAATGATGCAGCTTGCCCAATGCCATCTGATGCACCGATTGTCCCATTCCCTGCAAATGTTGTCACCACTCCAGCTTGGGTTATTTTTCTAATGATACAATTACCTGAATCAGCTACATAAACATTGTCATGGCTATCTACTACTACTGCACTAGGATAATAAAATGATGCAGCTTGCCCAACGCCATCAGTTGCACCCCATGAACCACTTCCTGCAAGAGTAGTAGCTACTCCAGCTTGAGTTATTTTTATGATTTTATGATGACCGCTATCAGCTACATAAATAGCATCATGGCGATCAATAGCTATACCATAAGGATTGTCAAATGATGCAGATGTTCCACTAAATGTAGTAACTATCCCTGCAGGTGTTATTTTTCTAATTTTATGATTATTTGTATCAATTACATAGAGATTATTGTGACTATCAAAAACTGCTGTATCGGGATAATTAAATGATGCAACTGATCCTTTCCCATCTACTGCACCGATTGCCCCACTTCCTGCAAAGGTTGTTACATAATTGCTACTCAAGTGTAACCATGAAGGTAATGTAGTACCATTTGTTACAGAAAAAGTCACTATATCATTATCACCATTATGTCCGAAGAGTACATATTCGTAATTAGCATCTTGTGTTGCTGCTGTTATTGCTGTACTGCTTACTATCGCAGCTTCTCTTACATTTTGTATAGTGATAGTTATATTTTTATCAAAACTAACATTAGCATTATCAGTAGTTTTTATGCAGATATCATAAAACTTCTTTGTCTCATAATCAAATACCGCATTTGCCTGAAGTGCATCACCACTTATGCTAAAATTTGCATCATCACTCCCGCCACAAAAAGAGTAACTAAAGCTATCTCCTGCATCTATGTCTGTCGTTGTAAGTATTCCTATCGTTGCACCTGTCACATTATTTTCTGTAATGGAACTATTTGAAAGAGTAATATCTGTTGGTGCATCATTGACATTGACTACTGTTATTTGAAAATTATGTGGTGTTACTCCTCCCTGCCCATCACTTAGTGTAAGATTGACATCAGATACACCTACATCTGCATTTATTGGAGTTCCTACAAGTTTCTGAGAATATATTATCTTTCTAATTTTTTTATTAACATTTTCAGCTACATAAATGTTATCATGCGTATCTACTGCCACACCATAAGGGTATTTAAATGATGCAGATGTTCCATAACCATCGGTTGAACCCTCAGCACCACTCCCTGCAATCGTTGTCACTACTCCCAATGGAGTTATTTTTCTGATTTTTTTATTACCTGCATCAGCTACATAGATATTATCATGACTATCTACTATAATTCCTTTTAGTTGATTAAATGATGCACTTGTACCATTCCCATCTGCAAAAGTTGCTAAACCACTTCCTGCGAATGTAGTAACTACACCAGTTGATGTTATTTTTCTAATTTTATTACTATTTGTATCCGCAACATAAATATTGTCCTGACTATCTACTGTTATCCCAAAAGGTGCAAAAAATGATGCAGATGTTCCATTACCATCTATAGAAGCACTTGATCCATTCCCTGCAATTGTAGTAACAACTCCTAGAGGTGTTATTTTTCTGATTTTGTTATTGTATGAATCAGCTACATATACATTGTTATGTTTATCTACTGTGACACCACTAGGAAATGAAAATGATGCAGATGTTCCATTGCCATCTGTTGAACCAACAGAACCACTTCCTGCCAATGTTGTCACAACTCCTAAAGGTGTAATTTTTCTGATTTTATTAGCTGATGACTCAGCTACATAAAGATTATCAAGACTATCTACTGCCACTCCCTGAGGATGCATAAATGATGCAGATGTTGTATTTCCATCTGTTGAACCCAATGCACCACTTCCAGCAAATGTTGTTACAACTCCTGAAGGTGTTATCTTTCTGATTTTATTATTATTTGTATCGGCTACATAAATATTACCCTTACTATCTACTGCAACATCAGAAGGAAGGTTAAAGGATGCCTTTGTACCGTTTGCGTCCAATGAACCCTGTGAACCATCTCCCGCAAAAGTAGTGACAAGTGTACTGTGAAAATCAAGCCAAGAAGGCAGAGTAGTTCCGTTCATAACCGAAAAAGTAACTAAATCCCCATCTACATCACTTCCAGAAAGTGTGTAGCTATAGGCACTATCTTCCATAGCTATAGTTACCGCTGTACTCGTGATAGTTGGTGGTGTATTTGCTGCATTTAAACTGCTGACATCTAATAGAAAAAAAAGGAAAATTGATAACATTTGCATTTTTGTAAATATTGTCATGATGCACTCCTAAAAAACATTTGCCCATAGTATAATATAAGGGTATTAGATTGGTATTAGATTTTTTAATGGTATTATTCTCTATTGCTTTATTAGATTTCTTATTGTAAAGTTATCTTTGAAAAAGGATTTATCGCGTGTTTAAGCTTATGCTACTCATACTTCTCTTGTTTACTTCTTTATATGCTAAAGAGTCCAAAATCAGCATCGAGAAGGCATATTATATCGACAAAAACAAGACGCTTAGTGTAGAAGATATAGCTAAAAACAGAGTGCAGTTTCATCCACTAAATGCAGATAATGCCAGTTTTGGTTTTAAAGATGCAACTATCTGGATTTATCTTACAATCAAGAACAACACAGACAAACATCTTAACCAAGTTGTCTATTTCCCTTTTCCTCTCCATGACTATCTACATGTTTTCAAATATAAAAATGCCCAGTTAGTTCAGGAGTATATCACTGGAGATATGACAAATTTTAATACACGAGAGATTATTGATAACAAGTTTGTTATTCCTTATCAGCTATCTCCTGGGGAGAAAAAAACCATCATTTTTAAAATTAACTCTCAGAGTTCTTTAAACTTAAAAATGAAATTTCTATCTACTGAACACTATTATGTGCATGAGAGAAATTCGCAACTTATTCTTGGTGCCTATTATGGTGCGATTGTTATTATGCTTCTGTATAATCTTATACTATTTTTTGTGATTAAGGCGAGGGTCTATCTTGACTATGTTCTTTTTCATTTTTTTAATCTTTTTTTACAGCTTGGACTCAATGGTTTGGCTTTTGAATTTCTGTACCCTTCCTCTCCAACACTCAACTTATACTTTATCCCTCTAGTTTTCTCTTTGAGTACCTTTTTTGCTATTAAGTTTAGTATCTCATTTTTGAGTTTAAATGAGTTGTTCCCAAAAATATCACGCTACTTAAAAGTATTGTCAATTTTTTCTCTCCTCTTGGCACTTTTAACATTTGTAATCCCATACATATATATTATTAAAGTCATAACACTCCTCTCTATGCTGACGGCGATATCACTCTTTATTATCGGTCTTATTGCCCTAAAAACCTATAACAATGCAACTTCTAAGTTTTTTGTTACCGCTTGGAGTTTTTTACTTTTAGGTGTACTTGCAGAGATGTCTCTAAATATGGGATTTTTAGAGATGAACTTTTTTACTCTCTTTGGTGCGCAAATAGGTACTTTTTCAGAGCTTACTCTTCTCTCTATTGCCCTTGCACATAGATACAATACCATCTATGAGCAGCTACTCATTAAAGAGAACTCTTTACAGGTTTTAAATAATGAGCTTGAAACAAAAGTTGAAGATAGAACAAAAGTATTAAATACCGAAGTAAAAAATAAAAATTTTCTTCTAAGAGAACTCTATCACAGAGTTAAAAACAACCTCCAAGTTATCTCTGGATTACTCTCACTTCAAGCTAAACGCATAACAGATGAAGAGGCAAAACGTGTCTTTAACGAGAGTATCCAGCGTATAAAATCAATTGCCTTAATTCATGAAAAATTATATAATTCTGATGATTTAGAGATTATCTCTATGCAGACATACACTCAAAGTCTTGTCTCAGATTTGCAAAAGAGTTTTCAACATGATAATCTCAGTTTTCGGGTACATTGTGAAAATATAAACCTCAACCTAGAGATAGCAGTACCCCTTGGTCTCATCATAAATGAACTTGTAACAAATGCTTTAAAGTATGCCTTTACGGAGCCTGTTACTAATCCAACTATTTATATCATCATGCGAGAGTATGATACAGATAGTTTTGTCTTAGAAATCAAAGATAATGGAAAAGGTGTAGAGATAGAACAACTTCAAGAGGGATTTGGTTCAAAACTTTTAGAGTTTTTAGCTGTATATCAACTCAAAGGAAAAACAAAATCATACAATGACAATGGTTTACATACAGAGATATATTTGTCCAAGGAGCTTCTTATATGAACACAATAGTCGTAGAAGATGAAGGCATTACTGCACTTTTTTTAAAAGAGAGCCTACTTGACTTGCATCATAGTGTAGCAGGCGTTTTTAATAATGCAACTGATTTGTTTGACTTTTTAAAAAACAATCATAAAAAGATAGATCTTATCTTTATGGATATTAACATTGAAGGTTCTATAGACGGCATCCAAGCTGCAAAAGAGATCTCTTTGGAGTATGGAGATATCTCTATTGTTTTTATAACCTCTTTTAAAGATTCACACACCATTCAAGAGGCACAAATTGCAAAGCCTTTAGGGTATCTTGTCAAACCAATCTCAGAAGTAGATTTAGAGACAGTATTAATGGTCACCCAAGCAAATAGAACCCAAACTACAGCAAAACAAGATGAGATTATTTTAGGGGCATATACCTATAATACAGATACACAAAAGCTATCATACAAACATCAGCTTATCCATCTTACAAAAAATGAAAAAGCGTGTGTTGGACTGCTGATGAAAAACTTGAACACACAGGTGAGTGCGGAACTTCTTATGAAACATATCTGGAATGATGATAAAGATAGGATAAGTTCACTTAGAGAACTACTCTTTAGACTAAGAAAAAAACTTATAGGTTTAGAGATTTCAAATACACCAAATATTGGCTATACTTTAAAAACAGTATAAACACTTTAGAGAAGCCCTTAAGTTACTCTTTGATAAAATGTCCCATCAGACAACATTTAAAATAAAGGTTCTTCTTAATGTTTATAACAAAAAAGATATCTACACTTTTACTTCTCTCTCTATTGCCTCTACTTAGTGGATGTTCAAAAGAGGAGACAAAACAGACACATAAAGCCCCTCCTCCTCTTCATGTAAACACCATTACTGTTGAGAAAAAGCAGATTCCTCTTTGGAAACAATACACAGGTATGACAAAGGCAAGTAGTGAGCAAGATGTTCGCGCAAGAGTCTCTGGTATTTTAGAAGAGAGATACTTTCAAGATGGACAGTATGTAAAAAAAGGGGATAAACTCTTTAAAATCCAACAAGATGAGTACATTGCAGCTCTGAGTGCTGCAGAGGCAAAAAAACTGCAAGATGAAGCCTCACTCTCCCTTGCTCGTGCAGATGTTCAAAGGTATGCTCCACTTGTCAAAGAGGGCTTGGCACCTCGTGCTACACTTGAGCAGTATCAAGCACAGGTTGCAAAACTAGAAGCAGCCATCATTGGAGATACTGCAGAGATAAACAAAGCAAAAATCCAACTTGGATATACCATAGTCACCGCTCCTATTAGTGGGCATATCAGCGCAAGACGGGTAGATGTTGGGAACCTTGTAGGACAAGGAGAGTCAACACTCTTGACCACTATTGTAAGCACCGACCCTATTTATGCCTACTTTTCACCTTCCCAGAGTGATTTTAGACTCTTTCAAAAGTATAAGAGCAAAGAGAGAAGTGATGCCTTTATTGAGGTTTCAGAAAAAGAAGAAAAAATTCGCCTTGATGGTTATGTTGACTTTTCTAACAATAGCGTTGACCCACTCACTTCAACTATCACTATGCGTGCAACGATAGAGAACAAAGAGAACAAAATCCTTCCGGGAACTTTTGTCTATGTAAATCTTTTTATAAATGATAAGTATAAGTTTTTAATGATTCCACCAGAGGTAATCTTCAATGATCAACTTGGAAAATATGTCTATGTTGTTGATGCGAACAATACTTTGCAGCGTGCAGATATCAAAACAGAGTACGCAAACAAATACTATGTAAGTGTTTCAGAGGGACTCAAAGATGGTGATAAAATTGCTACCTCAGCACTTGTACAACTCAAAAAAGGGCGTAAAGTTTTCCCCCATGATGTAACCAAGAGCGAAGGCATTGAAGCTATTTTAAAAGAGAATAAGCTTATTCCAGAGGCACATTAAGAGATGTTTTCTGTTACTTTTATTAAAAGACCAATTCTTGCAATAGTTATCTCCCTGATTATCATCATTGGCGGTTTTGTCTCAATGCTGGTTCTGCCGATTTCTGAATATCCAAATGTTGCGCCACCCACAGTCAATGTAAGTGCTGTTTATACAGGAGCAAATGCCTTTGTCGTTGAAGATACGGTAACTCGTGTTTTAGAGGATAAACTCAACGGTATTAAAGGGGTTATCTATATGGACTCCTCTTCTACCTCAAGTGGACGCAGTGAGATAAACATCTACTTTCAACCGGGATATGACATAGACATAGGGGCTGTTGATGTACAAAACAAGGTCTCAACTGCCACAGCTTCTCTACCGTATGAAGTAACACAACAGGGTGTGATAGTAGATAAAAAGTCCCCCTCTCTTGTCTGTCTTATCGCCATTAGCGGAGATGAGCGTTATGATGGAAGTTTCCTCTCAAACTTTGTAAATATCAATATACTCGATGAGATAAAGCGTATCCCCGGTGTTGGTAAAGCTGAAAATATGGGTGAGAAGAAGTATTCCATCCGTATCTGGCTCAATCCCGATAAGATAAAAGCTCTCAATATGACACCTATGGATGTCATCAATGCGGTAAAAAGTCAAAATAAACAGGCTTCTATTGGAAAGATAGGTGGTAACCCAACCTTTGATAACCAAAAGCAGGAGTTTACACTTACTACACAGGGCAGACTCTCTGATGTAAAAGAGTTCTCGAAGATAGTGTTAAAGTATAAAGAGGATGGCTCTTTAGTCTATCTTAGTGATGTAGCGCGTATAGAACTTGGAAGTGAGAGTTATGACTGGAATGCCATTAGTGGGAAAAAGCCAACAGGACTTATCGGTGTCTTTCAGCTCGGTGAGGCAAATGCTTTGGATATTCGCAAAAGAATAGAAGAGACGATGCAGAGACTCCAGAGTCGTTTTCCTGATGGTGTAAGCTACTCTGTCCCATATGACACGACAAAGTATGTAAAAGTTGCTATTAAAAATGTTGTAAACAACCTCTTTATAGCCATAGCACTTGTTATTCTCATCATCTTTATCTTTTTAGGTTCATGGAGACCAACTGTCATTGCGGCAGCTGCTATACCGGTCTCTTTGATTGGTGCCTTTGCTGCAATGCAACTTGCTGGTAATTTTAGTATCAACTTCTTAACACTCTTTGGACTTATTTTGGCGATTGGTATTGTTGTTGATGATGTTATCTTGGTTGTGGAGAATGTAGAGGTTATTATGTACAAAGAGCCAGATTTGACTATGCCTCAAGTGGTAAAGAAGTCGATGATAGAGCTTATTGGTCCTATTATCTCTACTACGCTTGTTTTAGTAGCTGTCTTTGTTCCCGTCTCTATGCTTCCCGGAATTACGGGCGCTCTTTACCAACAGTTCGCACTTACTATCTCTTTTGCAGTTATGGTCTCATCTCTGAACGCATTGACACTCTCCCCCGCTCTGAGTGCTATTATCATTAAAAGACGCAAAAAGGGAGAGAAGAAGTTTATCTTTTTTGAAAAGTTTGATATCCTCTTTGATAAAATCACTCAAGGGTATAAAAAAGTCATCACTTTTTTTGTAAAAATTCGCTACCCAATGATAGCCGTAATGGGTGGGATTTTTTACCTGATGTACTACCTCTTTAGCATAACACCAACAGGGTTTGTACCCTCTGAAGATAAGGGTGTATGTATGGTCTCTGTTACTCTCAAACCGGGAACCTCCATCGCGCAAACGAGCAAGGTTGGCAAGAGTGTTGAAGATATCATCTATGGTATTGAAGGTGTATCCAACATCGTCTCTATTGAGGGGTATAACATTATTACCTCCTCACTTGACAGCTCTGCAATCGCGATGTATGTCTCTTTAAAAGATTGGAAAGAGAGAACCACACAAGAGAGTAGTGTTTTTGGAGTCATAGAGCAGATTAAACAAAAAACTGCCGCTATTACTGATGCAAATATTGCAGCCTTTAATCTTCCGGGTATTCCGGGTGTTGGAAATGTTGGTGGTTTTGACTTTCGATTACAAGATTATCTCTCTGGCGATTTAGAGACTTTTGAACACTATACAAATGAGATGATAAAAGAGGCATTTAAAGATCCTCGTATCGCCTATGCTTTTACGACTTTTGCGACAAACTACCCTATGTATGACATCAAGATAGACAGAGAAAAGGCAAATGCTCTTGGTGTAAATATGGCTGATCTTTTTACAACGATGCAGACTTACCTTGGAAGTGTGTATGTCAATGACTTTACAAAGTTTGGTAAGGTATTTCGTGTCTTTGTTCAGGCAGATAAAGAGTACAGAAGTTCTAAAGAAGATATCTCAAAGCTTTTTGTAAAAAATGTACATAACAAAATGATTCCTCTTGATGCTCTCTTGCAGATTAAAGAGATTATCGGTCCACAGAACCTGACGCACTACAATATGTACAGAAGTATCCAGATAAACGGTGCAGCAGCTCCAGGTTACAGCTCTGGTGATGCGATGGCGGCGATGGAGGAGATAGCTGCGAGGGTACTCCCTGCAACCTATGGCTATGAG
>JALWSY010000054.1 GCA_027083035.1 Sulfurimonas sp.
ACCTAAATAGTCTGCTAAGCTCTTTTTCAATTGCTCCCGGAACCGTTGCAATTTTTGTAAATTCTGTCATTGACAAAAGCGGATAGCTAAGTGCTATGTAATATTTTGGATTCATAGCTACTGCTTTATTCTCCTCAATTAAGATGGTATAAGGAAGTATCACACCATTTTCGATACCGATTTTTTTAACAAATTTCTTTGTTCTTTTTTTAAGCTCAACCGCTATCAAATATCTGTTTTCTGATATTTTAAGCGTAAATATATGTCCCTTTTTGGCATTTTTTTCAACTTTTTTAACAAGCTCAGATGTTTTCCCCTCTGCTAGCTCCAAAACATCTTCATAATATGGCATTCCAAACATAAAATGGTATTTGCCTAGCGTATCGCTCTCTAGTTTATCTGCTGAATTTTTAAAAGGTCCAAACTCCTTTTTTAATGCCTCAGTTACACTATCTAGCATACCATTTTTATAATCTGACTGCATATATGCTCTAGCAAAATAGTCAGGATTTGCAAGGCGTGTCTTTTTGTTTTCATCATCAACAAGAATCTTCATAACCGCTAAAAAACCGCGACCTTTTGCATTTGATACGCTTTTTAGCGTCTCATTTGTAAAAGCAACAGAGTTATACATCCCCTTTTTATCAGCTTTTGTAACACCTAAAACCGTAAAGCCCGCCTTTTTTAATTTGGCCTTTGTATCTTCAAGACTTGCATACGCTCCATCAAAATAGGCATTTATATCGACCGCAACAGCACTTGTAGCTACAAAAAACGATACACCAACGATAAATTTAATAAACCTTTTCATCATATTTAACCCTTAATCTTTTTTCCGCCAAGCTCTATGAAAGTTTCGATTATCTCTTTATCTAAATCTCTAACAGCTTTAACTTTTACCGGATCATTTAAACCGATAACGCTTATCCAATTTTCCAATTTTGGCATTCCAACATGCAACTTGTTGTTTTTAATATACATATATACAGAACATGGGGCAAAAGTACCGGCTACAGGACGGTCATTAAAGATACTATTTGAGAATCTAAAATGGCACAGCGAATACACCCAATAGGCATCATAACTAAAATCTACTTCCATATCATCATAAGCCTCTTTTATATTTTTAAAGCCGGCAATAATATAATCTTTATCCTCAAAAGCCTCTTCAAATTTCTCTTGAAACTCCTCAATAAAGTCCTCTAAATTTCCCTCAACATCATATTCAAATGTCATCATAGGCTCAGATGGTAATGTTTCAAACATAATATTTTTTGTATCTGTCGTCTGCATATGAGATACTATCTTCTCATCTAAAGGTTTAAACATAGATACAAACTCGGCTCTAGCTGTCTCATCTGTTACTCCGACTATATCCATCATAACCTCTGGATTTACATGCCCTATCCATGTCATATTTTCTGTTTTCTTTTTATATATGTGAAGATTAAATGGGGAAAAGCCGCCAATTTGCGGATATTTTTCTAATAATTTACGCAATTTTTTATCATTTGCAATACTAAAAAACCCTAAATTATCCAGCTTTGTACTGCCATACTTTTCTACATACGCATCATTTATATGTTCATGTGGGTCGGTAAGAACAAAATCTATACTC
>JALWSY010000055.1 GCA_027083035.1 Sulfurimonas sp.
AAAGCACCTAAAAAAGCCAGAAGTGTCTCTTGCATCATCTACTTCCTATTTGTTAATGAGTTCTAAAACTTCATCGACTGAAAGCACTTTTCCTGTACTGACAACTTCGCCATCTATCACAAGTCCGGGAGTGCTTACCACTTGGTACTCCATGATTTTCATGATGTCATCCACTTTTTCAAGTTGCACAAACTTGCCACTCTTTGCGATAGCCTGTTTTACTATCATCTCTAACTCTATACACTTTTTACAGCCTGTTCCTAATACTTCTATTTTCATCTTAACATAACTCCTTTTTGATGAGTGGAAGAAGATTTGTATTGATAAGCTCTAGTGCTTTTACATACTCCTCTTCTGCTTTGCCACTTGGATCTTCAAAACCCATGTGGAGTGTTCTCACGGCCTTTGGAAACATGGGGCAGCTCTCTTTTGCATTGTCACAAACAGTTACTACCAAGTCAAAGGGTGTATCTAAAACTCTCTCTATCACTTTAGAGTGGTACTCCTCTCTCCAGAGTCCATTTTTCTCTAAAAGTGCCTGTGCAGTTGGGTTTACCTTGCCACTTGCTTTTACTCCTGAGCTTTGTGCATGGACACAATCCCCAAGTTTTGCATTGATGAGAGCCTCTGCCATAATTGAGCGGCAACTATTTCCTGTACATAGGATTAAAACATTTTTTTTCATACTTTACACTCCTTATTTGTGTTACAATTTTTAAACTCTGGAAGCGTTATATCTAAGTGACGAATCTCTTCGAGAGCTTCAAGGCGAAATCTATCAAGAGGTGTTCTCACCGAGTAGTACGCCCAAGTCCCTTTTCTTTGCACCTTTAAAAAACCTGCATCTTTTAAAATCTTAAGATGTCTTGAGAGGCGTGACTGAATCATATCAAGCGAGTTTTGCAAATCACAGACACAACACTCCCCATTTGCATCAATAAATCGCAGAAGTAAAACCCGTGTTTCATCATTGAGTGCTGCTACTGTTTGTAAAAATACATCCATCTTAAATCCTCTATCGAATAATTGATATGCAAATTGTAGCATAAAAAGATAACAATATCAATATATATTGATTTATAGAATATATTTAGCTATAGTTTCATCACAATTTTATTATAAAGGAAAAAATATGGCATTAGCATTTAGTCTCTTTTTAGTAACACTACTCTTTATCATCTGGCAACCTCGTGGTTTGCAGATAGGAACAACAGCAGTAGTAGGGGCAGTAGTAGCGCTTGTTATCGGAGTGGTGAGTTTTGAAGATGTACTTACGGTTACGGGCATCGTATGGGATGCGACTTTAGCATTTATAGGTATCATCATTTTATCTATGGTTTTAGATGAGATAGGATTTTTTGAGTACTCAGCTATAAAGATGGCAAAACTGAGTGGAGGGAGTGGGAGTAAACTCTTTATTTACATCCTGCTTTTGGGTGCTTTTGTGGCGGCACTTTTTGCAAATGATGGGGCGGCTCTTATTCTCACGCCTATTGTTCTAGCAAAGATGAAGTACTTGAAGATGAAGCCTCTCTCTATTTTCGCTTTTTTAATGGCAGGTGGATTTATAGGCGATAGTGCATCAAACCCTTTTGTTATCTCAAATCTTACAAATATCGTGACAGCAGGATATTTTCATATAGGATTTATGGAGTATATGCAAAATATGTTCCTACCAAATATGCTAAGTATTCTTGCATCAATAGGAGTGCTTTTTATCTACTTCCGTAAAGATATCCCTTTGCAGGTAGATGTGGATGCCCTCCCTGAAGCTTCAAGTGTCATCAAAAACCAGACGATGTTTAAACTCTCATGGCTCTTTTTAGGGTTTTTGATGGTGGGCTACTTTATCGGGGATGCGTATGAGCTGCCTATCTCTGTTTTTGCTTTAGGTGGGGCTATTCTTTTTTTACTTATCGCAAATCATTACAAGGCTGTAAAACCTATCATGACCATCAAAGCTGCACCATGGCAGGTTGTTTGGTTTAGTATTGGGTTGTATGTTGTTGTTTATGGATTGAAAAATGCAGGGCTGACTGATATCATCGCATCATGGGTGGAGCAGTTGATGCATCAAGGGGATACAGTAGCTATCATCGGCACTGGTTTTTTATCTGCTTTTATAAGCTCTGTGATGAATAATATGCCAACGATTATGATTATGGATATAGCCATTGACAAGGTGGGGTATGTCGGCAATGAAGCACTTGTTTATGCAAATATATTAGGCTCAAACCTTGGACCGAAGATGACACCTATTGGTTCTCTTGCGACACTTCTATGGTTACATGTTTTAGCACAAAAGGGTGTGAAGATAGGATGGGGAGAGTATATGAAAGTTGGTCTGGTTGTAACACCTCCTGTACTTTTTGTGGCACTTCTTGGTTTATTGTAGGGAAATATTACACATTTTTGTATAATAATCCTCTAAGGAATGGATATGCAAAAGCTCTTTGATGAAGTAGGTAGTTTAGATAGAAGATGTTATGAGAAGTATGCTCTAAGTGAAGATATCTTAATGGAACATGCCGCGCAGGGTATGGCAGATTTTATAATGAAGCACTACACTAAAAAGTGTAAGATAGTGGTGGTGTGTGGTAGTGGTAATAATGGGGCAGATGGTATTGCTCTGGCACGCCTGCTGCATGGAGCGTACGATGTTGCTATCTTTTATGTAAAAGAGCCAAAGTCAGAGATGGCAAAACTGCAGCAAAAAAGGGCGCAGAGCATCGGAGTGAAGACGACTATCTATCTGAATGATTGTGATGTAGTTGTTGATGCAGTTTTTGGAACAGGTTTTAATGGAAAGCTCGATTATGAGCAGAAGGCTGTGATGCAGGCAGTAAATGATCTTAAAGCCTATAAGATTGCCTGTGATATTCCCTCTGGTATGCGTAGTGATGGAAAATGCGATGAAAATACCTTTGTAGCTGATGTTTCGCTTACTATGGGAGCATTAAAAAAATCACTCTATAGTGATATGGCGAAGGAGTATGTAGGGAAGATTAAAGTTCTGGATTTGGGTGTTTCACGAAGTGTCTATGAGGGGGAGACTCCGTGGCATCTTTTGGACTTTGAGGATATGAAGCTACCGCACAGAACGCAAAAAGATTGTCATAAAGGGAGTTTTGGACACTTAGCACTTGCTTGTGGTGAGAAGAGTGGGGCGAGTATATTGAGTGCATCAGCAGCACTCCGTTTTGGTGCGGGACTTGTAACGCTTGTAGGTTTTAAAGAGATAACTGTTCCCTACTCTATCATGTGTGCGTCCTCTTTACCGGAAAATACAACTGCTTTAGCACTAGGCATGGGACTTGGCAATGAGTTTAGTGAAGTGGAGTTGCGTAAAATTTTAGACAATAATCTTCCGCTTATCGCTGATGCAGATATTTTTTATCTGCCTATGCTTAAGAGTATTTTAGAGAGAAAAGATGTGGTGATAACGCCTCATCCAAAAGAGTTTGTCACACTTTTAAAAGAGCTAGGATTAGCTGAGATAACTGTTGCAACGCTTCAAGCAGACAGGTTTTACTATGTAGAACTCTTCTGCAAGGCATATCCAAATGTTGTGTTATTGCTTAAAGGTGCCAATGTCATTATAGCAAAGCATGAGCGTTACTATATCAATCCTCATGGCTCTGCAGTTTTGGCAAAAGGTGGGAGTGGGGATGTTCTCAGTGGGTTGATAGGAGCGCTCTTAGCACAAGAGTATGCACCACTTGAAGCGACTATCTCTGCATCATTAGCACATACTCAGTTGGCAAAAAACTACACAGACTCTGATTTTTCTCTTACGCCGGAGGATTTGATAGCGGGTATTGGTAATCTATAAGATTGCTTATGTTATAAATCTGGTAAATATTAAATAGTGGTTTGACCGCTTATCATAAGTTTACAAAAAAGAGGACAAATCCTCACTTCGTTCTGAGCCTCCATTTTGTAAACTTATGAACGCTAGTATCAAAGCAATTCATTAAGAAAAGAAAATCACAAGGAAAAAAAATGGATAACATCCTAAAAATTGGAAAATATGAACTCGGTTCAAGACTTATCGTTGGAAGTGGAAAGTATGACTCTTTTGAGATGACAAAAGAGGCGACTTTAGCGTCAGGGAGTGAACTTATTACGGTTGCTGTAAGACGCTTAAACATTACTGACCCAGATAAAGAGAATCTAAGAGATACTTTTGCCGGAACAAATGTGAAGTTTTTACCAAACTCTGCCGGTTGTGTGACTGCTGAGGAGGCTATCACTACTTTTAGACTCACTCGCGAGGCGACAGGGATTGATCTAATCAAGTTAGAGGTTATTGGAGATACGCAAAAAACTCTCTATCCTGATGTTTTAGAGACTATAAAGGCGTGTAAAGTTTTGGCAGATGATGGATTTACCATTATGGCATACACTTCAGATGATCCGATTATGGCAAAAAGACTCGAAGATGCAGGCGCACACGCCGTAATGCCTCTTGCTGCTCCTATTGGGAGTGGTTTGGGGGTGCAGAACCCTTACAATGTTGTCTTTGTTAGAGAGGCTGTAAGCGTACCTGTAATCGTTGATGCAGGGATAGGGTGTGCAAGTGATGCAGCGTATGCGATGGAGCTTGGTGCCGAAGGAGTTTTAACAAATACTGCTATCGCACAATCAAGCAACCCTATCTTGATGGCAGAAGCGATGAAACACGCAGTTATCTCAGGTCGTATGTCCTACCTTGCAGGAAGAATCCCTAAAAAGCCTTATGCAACTGCATCAAGTCCTATTGATGGTTTGATACAGTTTTAATTCAACTTGATGGTTTAATTACTTCGCGCCAATGCGGCAAAGTCAATTTTCTCTGACTTTGTCTCTTGGCGTTTTTTATCCTCTTCATAACTCCCTGTTGTGAAGATATACTCATGTTTTCCTTTGTTTAAAATGCACCCTTTAATACCCGGCGTACACGCTACATTTAACAATTTACAATACCCTTTAAAATCATGCTGACATGTCCAACCCATTTTAAACTCCAAACTTATCTGAAAGGTGTGTCATGAGAAGGAGTTGTCCCATTCCTTCGAAAAACTTCTCAACTCCGAGTGCATCTGCTTGCATTGACTTTTGCAGTGCTGTAAGAAAAACAAGTTTTGACTCTTCAGAAGCTTGCATATAAGTCTCTATAATGTATTCAAATGAGAGTGTATGTATCTTCCCATTTACATCAAACTCTATGGATGATGCAGGATTGATATTTTTTTCTAAGAGGACTTTTTTACACTCTTGTGTGATAGCATCCATATTATAAAACTCCCATAAGTGAGAGCATTACCACAAACATAGCAACTGGTGTGATGTAGCGGAGTGAGAAGTACCATGCATCAAAAGCCCACCTGAGCTGTGGACGCATAATGGACTCTACTCTGTTTTTTGGGATGATAAAGCCGACAAAAACCGCCATTATTAACCCACCAAGAGGCAACATAATCGCTGCAGTTATATAATCAACCCAATCAAAAAAGTTCTTGCTTCCCCAAGTGAGATACTCCTTGGCTCCATCTATGTTGGAGAGAATGGCAAAGATACCAAAGAACCAGAAAAACAGCCCCATAAGCACAGAAGCTTTGAGCCTGCTCCATGAAAATCTATCTATAAAATACTGTACCATAGGCTCAACAAGAGAGACTGATGAGGTAAGCCCTGCAAAAGCAAGAGCGATAAAAAAGAGAATGGCAAAAATGTTTCCTATAATGCCCATCTCATAAAAAGCAGCAGGCAGGGAGATAAAGACAAGACCGGGACCTTTTGCCGGACCTGAGCCATACTGGTACAAAAATGTAAAGAGCATAAGTCCCGCTACAATAGCTATGGCTGTATCTAAAAAGACAACCCAAAAAGCATTTTTTACTAGGTTTGCGTCCTTTTCTAATGATGCAGAGTAGGTCATAATGGCACCCATACCAAGGCTAAGTGTGAAAAAGGCGTGTCCAACTGCTGTTACAAAAGCTTCTCCGTTTATCTTCGAGAAGTTAGGGTAGAACATAAAGTGAAGAGCCTCAGAGAAAGCCCCAAGCGTAGTAGCATAGAGAAACATACCCCCTAAAATAATCATCAAAGCCGGCATCAAGAAGAAGTTCATCTTCTCAATACCCCCTTTAAGTCCTCGGTTAAGGACATAGGTAATCCATAAAAAAGCGATAGTGTGATAGGTGAACTGTGTTGTGAAGTCACTATGAAGCATAGAGCCAAAGACATTTTCAGCTTCTTGCATAGTAGCAGGCAAATAGGTAAAAGAGGTGACTATATAGTTAAAAATCCATCCAATAACTACAGAGTAAAATATCATAATACAGAGACCGGCTAAGGCTTGAAAACCACCAAATTTCCAGAGATGTTTTTTTGTGGGTGCCAACTCCTCAAATGATGAGACCGTATCTCGCCTTCCCATATATCCAATGAGCATCTCCGCTATCATAATAGAGAAACCTATGAGAAGTACGGTCAATAGATAAACTAAAACAAAAGCACCCCCTCCATACTCTCCGGCGATGTAGGGAAATTTCCAAATATTTCCAAGCCCAACAGCAGAACCTGCTGCTGCTAGGATAAAACCTACTCTACTAAATCTTGCTATTTTCATGCTTCTACCTTATTAATTTGGCTAATTATACTAAAAAACAGCAAAGATATAAAAGATTTTTTCAAATACTATTGACATTATCTAAAAAACTTACTATAATTCCG
>JALWSY010000056.1 GCA_027083035.1 Sulfurimonas sp.
ATTGATTGAATATTGTGTAAAGATATTTCCTAAAATATTTTCAACATCTAGCGGTTTTGGCTCTTTTGGTAGTGAAGTTATAAGTAGCTGTTTTATCTCATCTGCTTTAGAGTCTGCAAAGATGATCTTGTTTTTTGGTAAAAACTCTTTAAGCTCATAAGAGAGTAGTTCATATTGAGCTGTTGTAAGATTAGCTAAAATTAAAAATGTCTCAATAGCACAGGCATCATAGTGCATCGTTTCATTTATCTTTTGTGAAATAAACTCTTGAGGCTCTTGAAGGTAGATCTGCTCTTTGAGTTTTGAGATCTCTTTGCTCGATATATGCTTTTGTAGGTACTCAAAACTCCACAGATGTTTATCAAATATAAAAAGACCAGAGCTTCTCTCCATGGCTAACATACTTAAGCACATCAACTCATCGCGTAAAAATATTCTTGCATCTTTTATTAAGATGAAACCATCATCTTCAAGATTAGAAAACTCTTGAGTAAGAGGAGTAGAGTCTGTTTGTTCATCTATAAAATTGTTCTGTTTTTTAAATAGTTTGCTTAAGATTGATCTCATTATTTTTTAACTTTATATCAATTTGGCAATTGTAATGAAATAATCTGAAAAAGTTGTTGAAATAGAGAGTTTAGAGAGTATTTAAAGCCAAAAAAGGCTTTAAATGTGGCAAGATTTATTTACCAGCAGCAACGCGATCTTTAAGACCTTTACCTGCTTTAAACTTAGGAACCATTTTATCCTGAGTTGTGTAAGTTTTATCAGTACCTGGAACTTTACCAGATTTACCCTTTTGTAGTGCAGCAGTAAATGAACCAAAACCTACTAAAGAGATATCTTCTTTAGCTACTAGAGCTTCTGTAACAGACTCAGTAAATGCTTTAATAGCGTTTTCTGCTTCAACCTTAGTTTTGTAGTTACCGTTTTTTTGAACCAACTCAACGAATTGTGCTTTATTCATATATAAAACCTTCATATGTGATGTGTTGCTGCTGTTTGAAAATTTTATCAAACAGATTAGCTAGAAGTACTTTATTATTTATTTGCTTAAAAGAATCTTGACAAGTGCCTAAAATAGGCACTTTTATCTATTTTTTACTCTTTTTTCAACATCCATGCCTAAAAATTTGTAAAATTTAGTTTTATTTAGAGATGTTTTTTTATGCTTAATAAAATTAATTATTTCATCAAATTTACTTTTTTTGTTAAAAGAGATAAAGATCTCATCCAATCCAGCTCTCTCATTTTCTGTTAAACTCTGCATCTACTCTCCAAGTGAATTTATTTTCCGTACAACTCTAATTATCTCATCATCGTCTAAAAAACCTAAGATCTGCATCACCGCCTTAGCAGCAGCTGGATTTGAGTTTCCAAGCTTCCAATCTTGATATGTTCTCATAGATAACCCTAGCTTATCAGCCATCTTCTTTTGAGAAACCTTCTGTCCATTTTGTTGTGACTCATAGGCATTATGCAAAATATTAAAAAGGTCTTTGGTTTCCATAAAGAGTATTGTACAGTTTGTAAGCTTAATTTATACGATTAAATGTATAAAATAATATTTTATTTGTGCATTTAATTAAATTAATTGTATGTTTCATACAGTAT
>JALWSY010000057.1 GCA_027083035.1 Sulfurimonas sp.
TTCATATTGTGTCCAATACCTTCTCCATCGATTAAAACTATCTCTATATCATCTTCAATCCATTTTGCTAGCAATGGTCCTTGAACTCTAGCATACTCCACAAGAGGGGAAATTGAACCATCTTCACTTTTTAAAAGTTTTTTAATTTTATCTATAAATTCTATTTTATTTTGTTTTTCTGGAATATATGTGTAAATAGTGTCTTCAAATATTGTAAAACTATCATCTAGTGCTTTTGATTTTTCTTTCACTTTTTTCATAAGTATTGAAGTATAGTTTGAGAGTTTCGATTGTAAAATGTCATTTTCAAGATGTATTTCAATAAGTGTATTTTCATCCTTTGGCATAGTTGACAAAAACGCAATTATCTCATGGGCTAACTCTTTTATGTAGCTCTCACCAAGAAGATATTTTAGTCGAAATCTTTCATCTGGTGTCTCTCCAAGTCTATCTATAATTTCAGTATTTAATTCCTCAACATCTTGAGATTCATAAAACTTAACAAAAGATGCTTGCAAAATTTCATTAATTGATGTTTGAATATCTGATTCATTTTTGAATAAAAAAGTTGCTTTAAAAGGAAGGTTCTTACTAAGAACATATTCTGTTGGAGCAACAGTCGTTCTTGATGGTGTTACTGTTGGAAAATTATTGGAAAAAGTACCTAAAATCTGTTTTACAATACTCGTTTTACCCGCACCTGTTGTTCCTAAGAGATACATTCGTAAGTAGTCTGGTAAATCACCTAATTCATTCTGTATTTGTTCAAAATTTCTCATCCATTTTTCCCCTCGTCTAATTTAAGTATTATATCCTAATTAAAATGCGGATGCTACAGTAACCCCACCGTAAATTCTCTTACTTAAAAAAAGTGTTTTATACTCACTCGCTAAAAGGGCAGCAGGTTCTGCTACTCCTTTGATGTTAAAAAATTTTGTAGCTTGACTTGGACTAAACTCTTGTACAAGTGCATTTATGGCATCTGCATCAAAAAATTCTAACTCTTTTTGCACCTCTTTAGCATACTCTAAAAGCCCAACCTCATCTGCTTTTGCTGTGAAACTAGCAAGTTTACTTACTTGTGAAAGCTCTAAACCATGCTCATAACAAAAACGATTCACAGCCTCTGCTATCTCCTCTTTTGGGGTGTCTCTATTCATACCTAAACCTATGCTTATCTCTTTTGGATGGATTTGCAAGGAGTTGTTAGCTACTCTTTGAGGTGTTATGTAAACAGTAGGGAGTGATGCATCAAAGCTTGAGAGTGAAGCAGGAGTGAGAAAGATAAAATTCTCCTCCCTATACCCCTCGAAAGATTGTACTGCATCAATCATACAAGGGTAAGTTATAACCTGTACTTTTTGCTTGTTGATGATGGCATTTGAGACCTCTGCTAAAGATTTTAAGTTACTTATCTCAAAATCATGTTTTTTTGCAAACATATCAAAGGCAAGAACTTTTATCTGATCAGATGCAGTTGTTACAAAGTTCACACACCCCTCTATCTGCTCACTTAAGGCATTTGCCAACTCATTTGCTCCCCCTAAATGTCCTGAAACAAGAGGTATAATGCGCTGTAAATCAAGTGTCATTATAAGCACAGCAGGGTCAGTTGCTTTATCTTTTAAGTGCGGTGCAATTTTACGGATAACTGCACCTGTTGCCATGATGAAGATTATTGCATCATACTCTGCCCATGCTGTTGGCAAAATATCATCTACTTTTTTATAGATATAAAACTCTGCATCAAGCTCTTGTGTATCTTGTGACTTATTAAAAACATGGCACTCATGCTCTTTTAAATAGGGAAGCAGTTTTTTAGCTGCTTCTAAACTCGGGTTATTTATAGTTGCTATGGCTATTTTCATTACTCTGCCTAAAGGGATTTAGAGGTTTTTTCACCCTCTTTTTTATATTTATCTGCATAGAGATGCGACTCTATTGTCGCTTGTTGGCTCAAATACTCGCCAAACATAATAAGAGCTACCCCTTTTATGTGGCTTACCTGCTCTTGTATATCTGAAATAGTACCCTTGTAAACCTTTTCATCTGCCCAAGTTGCTCTCTCAACTACCCAACAAGGGGTACTTTTAAGGTAACCGAGTGCATAGGCGGTCGTTTTAAGTTTTTCTATAAGTCTGATGGAGAGATAAAAAGCAAAAGAGGAGTTTTTGTTTGAGAGAAGTTGCTCTAAACTCTCAGGGTTGGGTGTTCTCCCCTCCACGCGTGAGATTATCAGCGTTTGTGAAACTCCGGGTATGGTATATTCCACCCCAACAGAAGCCGCCGCACCAAAAGCCGCCGTAACCCCGGGGATAATTTCAAAATCTATCCCCTCTTGTCGTAAAAACTCCACCTGTTTTGCAGTTGTAGAGAAGAGCGAACTATCTCCCGTATGCAAACGAACAAACTTTTTATGATGATGCTCTTTTATAAAACTAAAGATATCCTCATAACTCATATCTGCAGAGTTCTCGATAAGTGTCTCGCTTCTGCACCAAGAGAGTAACTCACGAGGCACTAAACTTCCAGTATATAAAACAACCTCAGCCTCTTGCAAGGCTTTCATCCCTTTTACTGTTATAAGTTCAGGGTCCCCGGGACCTGCTCCTACGAATTTAATCATTCTTTTTCCTTTTTAACAATAACCTGATGCATAACCCTCTCAGGCTCAGGCATTAGCAGACTCATCTTGTAAGTCGTAAGGCTTACACTCTTTACATCAAAAGCGATACCCGCTTTTTTGAGAGTATTTATGGCAGTTGTGAGGTGCTGGAGTGTCACAAAGTTTGCTACCATTATGCCACCCTCTTCAAGTCGCCCGTAGAGATAGTCCAACTCACTTATCACCTTGTCTCCACCACCACCAACAAAGATTCTCTGCGGAGTAGAACTCTCTTTTTTATAGAGTTCACTCGCTTCACCCTCGTAGAGTTTTGTATCTAAGATTTTGTGCTTTGTGAGTGAGTTTTTTATCATTGCAGAGCGTTTGAGGTTTTTCTCAAAGAGTATGGTTTTTATTTTGTAGCGTTTGTATCCATCTATGCTCACCGAGCCACTTCCTGCTCCCACATCCCAAAGGAGCATATTTGGTTTGAGGTCAAGGTTTTGTAGGCTTATGTGTCTTTTGTAGCTTTTTGTTATCATCCCATTTTCATGCTCTATGCTATCTTCACTCGATATACTCTCTAAAGGTGTAAAGTTACGCTTTATAAGAAGCGAATAGGGCATCTTTGGAGGATTTTTTAGCATCTCTTCTAAAGTTGTAGTTGAGAATCGTTCACTCTCATACCCAAACTGCTCTCCTAAAGTTATAGTTATATCTGCATCATTGAGGTATGCCATCGCTTGGAGCAAGATTTTAGGTGTCTCTTCATCACAGATAACAAAAGTATATTCCTTTACTAAAAGGTTCTCCAAATCCACAAAACTTTTTCCATGGAGTGTGAGGATGCCCACCTTTACTAGACTCACCCCCTCATGAGAGAGCATATAACTCAAACTTGAAGTGTTATCTATGATGCGAAAAGGGATATTTTGCTTTTTAAGTGCATTTATTATGAGAAGTCCACCTGAAAAAAAAGTAGGTGACCCGCTTACTATGTAGAGTATCTCTTTATCTAAGTTTTCTAAAATCGCCTCTTTAACAACTTTAAAACTCCCCTTTACAAGGTTTTTCAAATCACTCTCATAATTTTGATCGCTAAAAATCATCTCATATTTACTAAAATCAACTGCTACATTGTCAAAATTATATTTGCCCATTCCTGAGCCTGCTATTGTTACCATTTAAGTTCCTCTTTTATTCTTGTTGGGAGTGTCACTATCTCTATATGATGCAGACTTACACCAAGTTCACCTAACCACTTACGCATCATCTCTGCACTCTTATGTGTTACAAGCTTTACAAAGGATTCATGGTACTCTTGTGGGAGAGTTTGCATCAAACCTTTAAGCGTTATAAACTCCTCCTCTTCAAGACTGAAGTGGAGTTCACTCTCTATCCACTCTCGCACCTCTACAAAGTCTATAGTTCCATATTTGTTGTGCGTGTTTTTAAAACCTTGTGCGACCTTTGTCATCTTCGCTATGCTTGTTATAAACACAAGTTTTTGAAAACTATGCCCACGCAATCTTTCACTTGCATCATAGACAAAGTTCCCTATTTCCACTATACTTGTTGCATCATACATCTCTTTTGCAACATCTACAGCACTATTTCCAAGTGTAAAGACTATCACCTCTTCATAGAACTCTTTTGCCACACTTATCTCAACCTCTATGGAGTCTATGTAAGCCGATGCAGAGACAGGTTTAACTATGCCACGAGTCCCTAAGATACTGATGCCACCAATGACACCAACCTTCGCATTTGCAGTATCTCGTGCTATCTTTTCGCCATCTTCTACAGAGAACAGAGCGTGTAACTCCTCTTTTTCTTCTCCTACAAGACTCTGGGCATTCTCCTGCATCATTGCTAAAGGTGTTGGGTTTATAGCGGGGTATGTAGGTGCTATTTTTAGACCTTTTTTTGTCACAACACCTACACCCTCACCTGCCCAAACAAAGAGTTTTACATCATGAAGCAGTAAAAGTGAGGGAGTCTGTTCTTTGAGGTTTGTCGGTATATTCTGCTCTAAGGTACACAAAATCTTCGCACCCTTCGTCACATCTATATCATCATTATCACCCTTTATGGTACTAAAGTTCAAATGCTTCTCTCTTCTAACTTCTATAGTTGCAAGCAACCCCTTTGGCAGAAGCACTTCAAGCGTATCTACTTCTCTGTTGTGAAAGTGTTCATAGAGACAAGCGAGTAGTACAGCGGTTGCATGAGTGCCTGTTGTGTAGCCTGATTTGAGTTGTGGCATCGGTTTTAGTTATACACCTTCATAGGTATAAAAAATTCTTCCTCTAGTTCTTCGCTGAGTACTCTATCTTCACTCAGCATTGTAAAGAGTTCTCTCCATTGCTCATCACTAAAGTTGTGGGTATGTCTCAACCATAGGGCATTGTTTTTTGCATTTCCATTAGCTTGGGTGTTCTCAGTTACCTGACACACTTGGCGAAATCTACATGCTCCATAACAGCCGGTACGAGAGACTTTGATGCGATTTTCGCCCTTGTTGAGTCCCATATCTTTGAGTATCTCTCTGAGGTGTGTCGCTCTATCATCTTTTCCTGCCTTTCCACACCGTTCATCATCACAAAGAAGCAGGAGTGTTTTATAGTGCATGATGGGGCGATTTGCATCATAATCTTTGGGTTTACAAGTGTAACCCTCGACTACTTCACTCCCCATCTCATTGAGGCGAACCTCCCCCTCTTTTACTGGGTTTGCACCGTATTGAGAACTTGAGTGTGAGTTTGTAAGACTACTTGCCATTGTACTTTCCAAACTCGCTGTCATAATCTTTTATGAGTCTATACGCAGCATGAAGAGAGGCAACTACCATAGTAGAAGCACCATAACGCCCCTCTAAAATAATTCCCTCACATCCAAACTCTTCCATAAATGCGCGTCCATACTCCTTAGACTCAACAACATTTACAAAACCTACCGGAAAAAGAAGCAAAATTACATTATCAAGATTTACTTTGAGTCGTATAAGCGTGTTTATAGCTGCATAGATGTAAGTCGGTGCATTTCCACATGCTAAAACCATCGGCTCATCTTGAAACTTCTCTATAGCTAACTCAACTGCGGCATAACTTCGTGTTGTTTCATTTTTTTTTGCCATTTCAAAAACTTCTGGCTCATTTACATAGCAGATAACTTCATTTTCATACTTATCAAGATAAAATTGACTCAGACCTGAGCGTATCATATTTGTATCTACTATTAGTTTTGCTTTTCGCTCAAGGAGGTCTTTGAGTTTGAGCATGGCATTATCTGAGAAGTATATATTGTCAATGACCTGCTCAAAACAGGTTGTCGTATGAATGAGTCGCTCAACCAAGGCTCTCTCATTCTCATCAAAGGCATCAAATCCCTCATACTCTACAGCTTCTGCATGAATCATCTCAAAAGATTTTACACTAATCGCATCGCCTAAATTTATTGGTGGTTCTTGGAGTTTAAAGTTCATAACATTTCATCTTTTAATTTTTTTAATTTTCTATTGCATAATTTGGGTTTAATTATATCAGAGAAAACTAAAGAAAAGGAATCCCTGTTACACGCCACATAGTATGTAAGTATGTTCCAAAAACATCTCCTTGCCTATAGCCCCCATCCTTTGCATTTTTCTGACTCACTTTATAGAGTTGTATATCTGTATGGGGTGCTGCTAAAATCTTCGAGTAGTGAAAAGCGTGTCCTCTTATCTCTGCATCATTGAGCAAACACTTATAATAACCCAAACGCTCTCGTTTGTTTGTTAGTGCAAACTCTATGGGTAAGATACCACTCATCTCTCTTGCATCACAACTCTTTCCTAGGTAAATAAGCCCAGCACACTCAGCATATACTTTTTTCTTCTTTGCATGAGCGATAAGAGAGGCTTTAAAGCGATGGGAGGCTTTTACTCTCGCATACGCTTCTTCTGTCTCAACATAGCCACCGGGGATAATAACAAGCTCTGCATCAGAGGCTATCTCCTCATCTTGTGTGCTATCTACTATGCGAACTTCACGGTAGAGTTCTTGGAGATACTTGAGGTTATCATGGTAGAGAAAAGAGAAGTTTTCATCCTTTA
>JALWSY010000058.1 GCA_027083035.1 Sulfurimonas sp.
CTGTTTTTATAAAAAAAGTTGGGGATGTGACAGATTATTTACGCGTGAAAAAACTCTTTAAAGAGAAAAATTATGAACTCTGTCTGGAGGTTATAGATGGTATAATTGAGGAGTATCCTCACACATTATTTATGCCGGAATTACTCTACTATAAGATAAAAATTTACTCCAAACTAAAAGATTATGATAATGTTATAGAGAGTGCAAAAATGTATCTGCAGGAGTATTCTGCTAATGAAAATATACCTGAAATACTTGCACTTACAGCAAGAGCTTATGCGATGATAGGATTAAATAGTGATGCGGATTACTTCTTTGATAGATTATTTAGTGAGCATCCTCGAAGTATATTTAGTGAATGGGGACACATTTATCAAGCAGAGATGATAGAGAGTAACGGAGGAAGTTCAAAGGCGATAGCTATATATAAAAATATCTTTTATAACACACAACACATAGATGTTGCAGTAACTGCGGCTTTTAATCTCGCTAAAATAGAACTTGAGAGTTCTCCAAAACAAGCGCAAAAATATATAGATGAAATTGTAAAAGCGAAACCAACTTATTTTCACGAGCGAAGTAAAGAGTCTAAGGAGATGATGGAGACTCTTGTAGATAGTGAACACTATCTCGCTGCTGCAAGGATAGCGGGAGCGCTGCTAGATGCTATCTCTCCTAGTTATGATGCCTACGAGGAACTACTGAGTAAAAAAGCATTGTGGCTTGCAAAAACCTCTCACAAACAAGAGGCACTACAAGCATTAAACAGATATATTAAAGAGTTTCCTGATGGAGATTATATAGAACAGATAGAAGTTGCAAAAGATAGACTCTTTTTTGATACAGTAAGTGATGCAAATGCAACGCAGAAACTGCAACAGTACGATAAGTTAATAGAAGAGTATAAAAACGACACTATAGGTGAGCGTGCAAAGTATGAAAAGGCGAAATTGCTTTTAGAGATGCATAAGTATCAAGATGTACTTGAGATGAAAGATGCAATCATTCATTTAGATATGGACACATACAAAGATAAAGAGGAGATTATAGTTAATGCTGCTGTGGGAGAGATGCAAGATGCTCTCAAGGTAAAAGAGTGCAGCCGTGTTCTTGTGATTGCACATGATTATAATATTACGCTCTCACACAAGTGGGATGATAGTCTTTTTGAGTGTGCAATGACTGGAGGAGACTATCAACTAAGCAAAAAGATAGCGAAGAAGAATCTTAAAAGTGATGATTTAGAGTTGCGTAAAAAATGGCTCTTTAGATACATAAAAGTAGATTTTGCTACTGGAAACTATAGTGAAGTTTTAAGTGCAAGCAAGGATTTAATAGCACTTATAGAGGGTAGTAAAAACTCTCCATACAAAGAGATATATCGTTATGTTTTTGATACTTATAATAGACTAGAGAAAAAAGATGCCATGCTCAATGCTATTGTGGATATAGAGAAGGTTTTTGGGCAGAGCTATAAAGATTTAGATAGATATGTTGCGGTAATGAGTATTGGAAGTGAGCGTAATGATGATAATATTGTTATCACTTATGGGGAGAAAGTATTTGATATTCAAAAAAAATCTGGCGCGCATACGCAAAGCCCTTTTGTTGAGTTTGCACTCTATGGGGCGTATATGAATAAAGAAAATTATACCAAAGCATTAGCAGTTATTAGTTCATTGGATAGTGTAGAGTTAAGTAGAAGTGAACGCTCTCGTCAGAAGTATCTTCTTGGAGCAGTATTAAGTAAGTTGTGGAGAAATAGTGAGGCAGATAAAGCATACGAAGAGGCTATAGCTGCCGATAAAGAGTCACCTTGGGCAAAACTAGCACAGAGTGCCAAGGGACTCTAAAGAGGTTTTTAAAGACCTAAGCAGTCTGAAATAGTGTAGAGTCCTGCATCTTTGTCAGAGAGCCACTTAGCCGCTCTTAGCGCACCTTTTGAGAAGGTGGAGCGAGAGGTTGCTGTATGGTTAAGTTCAAGAAACTCTCCCTCATTGTAAAAACCAACCGTATGACGCCCTACAATATCACCACCACGGAGTGCCATAACTGCAATCTCATCAGGACTTCTCTCTCCGATATTACCATCTCGACCACTAACGCGTACTTTTTCCAAATCTACACCACGACCCTTTGCCGCATGTTGGGCTAGTGTGAGTGCTGTACCGCTAGGTGCATCCTTTTTATGTTTATGATGCATCTCAACTATTTCTATATCAAAACCTTCAAGTGCTTGTGCAGCCTGTTCTACGAGTTTATTGAGAAGTGCCACTCCTAGACTCATATTTGTTGCATAGAGAACGGGCATCTGCTGACTTGCATCTTTTAGAAGATTGAGTTGATGCACATTAAGTCCTGTGGTGCCAATGACCAAAGGTCTTGGAGCCTTTATTGAAGCCTCAAGAAGCATTTCACACGCATCTGGGAGGGAGAAGTCGATTACGACATCACAGGCAGTTAAAAATGAGTGCATATCCGTAGTGATAAGCACAGAGGGATCAACAGAGAAGTCCAACTCTTTTCTTACATAAACACTACTAACACTCATGTCAGCACTCTCTTTGAGATTTTCAAGAAGAAGTTTCCCAACACGACCACTTGCACCAAATACACCAACTTTAATCATACTATAGCCTTTTTTAAAATGATACCAGAATTCAACAAACTATTGATTTACTTACGTGAGTTTTTTGATAATTTCTTTCATGACTTTAATGCTCACTTTTGGATTATTTTGTAAAAAGTGTTTAAAATCTTTTTTTGTAATCGTAAGTGCAGTAGTAGCTTGTGTTACTTTGACAGATGCAGTTCTTTTTGTATCCCCTAAGAGTGCAATCTCACCAAAATACTCTCTATGCCCAACTTTTGCTACCTCTTTTGCATCTATTTCCACTACAGCTGCTCCACTTACAAGTACATAGAGTGTTTTACCAAGCTCACCTTGTTTGATGATGTACTCTCCACTCTTGAACCGTACTACAGTTGTGCAGATCCCAAGTGCGTGTAAATCATTAAATTTTAGATTGTTAAAGAGGGGTATATTGTTAAGGTACATCATTCTCTCATAAGTAGTTATATTTTCAGTTTTGTATTTTAGCTTATAGAGGAGACTCTGTATCTCAATATCGTTTGTATTGCAAAAGTGTTCAAGAATCTCCTCTGTGAGATACTCTTGTGTATTAAATTTCGTACTTAAAAGTGCAGCAACTGCTATCTGTATAGAGTCATGATACAGTAATGTTTTAATGATTTGTGTGTTTGTATTCTCTCTTTGCTCACTCTCTAGAGGATAAAAATCCTTATGAATGGCGAACATCTTCTCTCTTATGCGCTCATGTAAAAAACTTAAACTCTCATGACTCATCTCAAAAGAGGGATCAACCTCCTTGCCCTTCGCCATATTGAGTAAAATTTTGAGTGTTTTTTTGTTATCTTTGTAGAGGGTAAAGAGAATGCTAAAGAGTCTTTTTGAAGCATACTTAAACTCATTTTTAATACTATAAAGCAGAAAGTTAATCTCTCGAGTTCCATCTAATGTGATACTATTTCTAAGTTGTATAAGCTCGTGAATATACTCAAGCAGATTCATAATATCAGCATTTATTTTTTTATTTGAATTAAGAATATTTTCCATTATCTCTTTATGGAGTGTATCAGAGATACAGAACTGCTTTTGTAAAGATTTGAGATAACTTGTATCTACCTCTCTATGTTCATTGATAGCACTCTCTATGACCTTTTGGTAACTCTTCATTTGATAACGCTTCTCTGCTGATTTGTCTATAGTCTCATCAAAAAGCTCTTTGTTATTCATCTTTATTATTTGCATAATATTTGCATGGTCTCTGCTTGAGATACCAATTTGTTCACGAAGTCTTTCTAAAACTTTCATGCTTCCCTCATTTAAGATGCCATCTTGCATTAAGTCTATGATACTGTTTTTATAACTCTTAAGACGCTCTTTTTGGCTCTTGTTCTCATTCATATAGGTATAGTAAATCTCTTTAAGGTTTGATGGAATGGCTTTAGTTGATTTCCATCTTTTGATGAGCTTGAGCGCAAAACGCTCCTGAATAAAGTAGGCTTCTTCTCTAAATATCTCTTTATAAAAAATAAGCGATGAGATAAAAACAACAAAAAAGTAGAAGATTGCATAGGACAGAGGGTAGTGTTGATAGGAGGGCGCCCCTGCAAAAATATAAAAAATATTAAAAGCGACAAACGAAGCAATAGTTTTTACTCTGTGGTCATTTGTCTCCCTGTTGATATTTTTAAAAACTCTTTTTCCCCACAGGTACTTCTCTAAGGCATGAAAAAAGAGGTAACTAAGAAGCGTAAAAAATGCCAATGTAAGAGGTGCGGCAATAAAAGTAGGAATTGCAGGTGCAAAGAAAAATCCACTTGAGAGTGGTGTAAGTTGCTCCTTTGCCCAGATGCCACTAAAGTAGTAATCAAAACTTCCTGACTGCAGATAGAAGTAGAAGTAGAAACCAAAGACCATACCTGCAAAAGAGTAAAAGACAAAGCGTTTTTGTTTCTCTTGCGTCTCCTTCCAGTAGTTGCTCTCCAAATCAATATCGGGACAGTTCTTTTTACAGGCAGTACAGGTACTGCAAGCTGAGTTTATCATGTAGTTTTTAGCATTTGAAAGAATATATATCTTCTCCACAGCACCAACAGGACAAAAGAAGTTACACCAGCTCTTTCCCGTATAGAAGAGATTAATAAAAAATGCTCCAAAGACTACTAAGAGAAAAAAGTAGCCTAGGAGTTGATTGTCTGCATTGAGTATTATCAGGCGTAGTACAAGGGCTACAAATAAAAAGGCGTATTGGAAAAGCCAGAAATTGTTTTCAAACCAAAGGGGTACTTTTCTTTTGTTGAAGAGATTGAGATTTTGTGAGAGTTTGGAGATATATGCAAGAGGACAGATATCTCTCCATCTTGAAAAACCTATGATTAGCAAACCAAGAGGTAGCAGAGGGATAAGAATAGTCCACACAAGTGTGGTTCCCTCTTGAAAGAGAAAGAGTATAGGAACAATAGCGATAAAAATCGCTAAAGTGGCTATACTGAGTGTACTAACAAAAAGTTTGTTCATTTATAAGAGTGTTACTTTTCCATTGGGGTGTCATCACGATTTCCCCACTCTTTCATAGAAGCATCATAGAGTTTTACATCTTTATATCCAAGATACTGTGTGAGAACATACCAGTTCATAGAGGCTTCAAGTCCCCCTGTACAGTAGGCTATTACTTCTTTATTTGGGTTTAGTTTGTGCTTGCCAACAAAGATTTTTTGAAGCTCTTCATCAGATTTGAGAGTATCGTCAAGGTTGAACTTATCTCTCCAGTAACTACTCATCGCCCCTTCTATATGTCCGAGTCGTTTTACTCCATGAGACTTCTTCTCTCCCGTAAAATAGACTTTTGGTCTTGCTTCTATCATCGGAACTTTATGGATATGTGCTTTGACATAGGCTAAGTCAACAAGAATGTTTGGGTTGAATTTTGCTGTGAAGTTACCTGTTTTGTATTTTGGTGTAGTTTTTGAGATAGCATCTTTTTCACCCTCAAACTCATACATCCAATCACCAAAACCACCATCAAGGATGGAGATATTTTTAAAACCATTTACTATTAAAGCCAAAGCAATATAACTAGATTTAAGGAGTTCTTTGTCTTTGTTGTGACCATAGATAACAACATAGGAGTCATTGTTAATACCAAGTTTACGCGCTGCTTCTTGAATCTCTTTTGGAGAGTTCATAAGGAGGTAGGTTTTATCCACCCAATGTCTAAAAAGTGAGATATCAGCGCGTCTTGCTGTTGGGATGTGACCTTTAGCGTATGTTGCAGCATCAGTTGTATCTAAAACAACCAAGTTCTTATCGTTAAGATGTGCCTTTAAGTAATCAGAAGTGATGAACGCATCAGAAGCAAAAAGAGAGAAGGTAGTAAGAAGAAGTGTAAGAAACAGTTTCATTGTAAATGTATCCTTTGTTAAGTTGATGGTGTATTTTAACAAAAAAAGGATACATTTACACTACATTAAAGTATAAATTTTACTCATAATGAAAAATTTCTAGTTGAGTAACTCATCTACATAAGATATTGCCTGAAGGGCTGCTACTGCACCATCACCAGCTGCACTAATCACTTGTTTTGGGGCTGCTATTCTCATGTCTCCTGCTGCAAATAATCCAGCAACGGATGTTCTCATACTAATATCTACAATGACCTGACCCTGTTCATTCATGTCGCACAGAAAGCTTCCATCCTCTTGAATAAGTGTTTGGTTGTTGACATCATTTCCAACAAAGATAAAAACACCCGGTACTTCAATCTCTCTTGTTGTGCCATCACTCTTTTTGACGCGTAAACCTGTTACACCCATATTGTCTCCATAGACTTCATCAGGAACCGAGTTTAAAACGAGTTCAATATTTTCCGTATTTTTGACTCTTTTAACGGTATTTGGCGCTGAACGAAAAGTATCACGACGGTGTACAAGATAGACTTTATTACAAATTTTTGCAAGGTAAAGTGCCTCTTCGAGCGCTGTATCACCACCACCGATTACGGCAACATCTTTTCCTTTATAGAAGAAACCATCACAGGTAGCACAGGTACTTACCCCTCTTCCAAAATATGCATCTTCTCCTGTAAATCCAGCACGACGAGGAGAGGAACCGGTTCCTATGATGACACTATGCGCATCAGTAGTTGTGCCATCCTCTTTGTGAATAGTAAAAAGGTCACCATTCTTGCTTACACGAGTAACATTTACCATCTCATGTACTAAACCAAATTTAGAACATTGTGCAGGCCACGGGGTCATCAAATCCATTCCTGTAATCTCACCTGTTACACCGGGATAGTTCTCAATCTCTGAGGAGTTAGTTATCTGTCCACCGGGCATACCTTTTTCAAACATTACCACATTTTCTAAACCACCACGAGTTGTATAGAGTCCTGCTGTAAGACCAGCCGGTCCCCCACCAATAATTGCACAGTCAAGTATTGCCATTTTTTTTCCTTTTCTATAAGTTATTAATCTGTTTTGATAATTCTTCTAAATTATCGAGTTTTCTAATCATACTATCTTGTTTATAAAGAGAATCTTTTTGTTTCTTTATAATAAAAATAGAGGGTGAATTGTAAATATTAAACCGCTGGATAAAAGCGAGAGAATTGTTTGTCCCGCTGCGTAAGAAAGTTGTCTTTTTAGAGTTTTCTCTTACACGATTGTAATAATCAATCGCTAAAATTGGTAGATGCAAATCAACTTTCGCCAATTGTTCCATAGTTTTTGGTTCTTTAGAAGAGTAAAAAACTACGATGTATTTCTTCTCAGTTGGCTTGAAAATGTCACTCTTTTCATAAAAAACCCACTCTTTGAAGTTAATAAATTTATACTCTGAAAATTTGTAGTTGAAGTAAGCGAAGGAGAGCGCAATCATCGCTGCCCCAAAAAAAGAGGCTAAAAGAGTAGAGAGGGTAAAAAGCGACTTTCCCTTTCTTTTAGCCAAAAAAAAATCCTTTAGGAGGTTATCCTAAAAGAGCATCAAGTTTGTCAGCTAAAGCTTGTTTGCTTTGCGCACCAACGATTTGATCTACCATCTCACCATCTTTAAAAAACATGATAGTAGGGATTGAACGAATACCAAACTCAACAGCAATATCTTGCTCTTCATCAGTATTTACTTTACAAATCTTTGCTTTTCCATCATAATCTTCAGCCAACTCCTCGATAACAGGAGCAATCATACGACAAGGTCCACACCATGGAGCCCAAAAGTCAACTAGAGATACACCCTCTGAGAGAGTCTCTTTGAAATCAGCACCTGTTAATTCTATATATTTACCCATTCGTAAATCCTTTTTTGTAATTTATGTGAGGTATTATACAACGAAATTGTTAACGGGTACCTCTAAAAAATCCAGTAATTCTCAGAGGGAAGAAAAAAAGATGACATTGTGTAATAATTTAAAATTTTTTTATAATATTTACAAGTATAATTCTAGCGAAATTATACAAAGGCTTTGCTATGAAACTTGACATAACTCCCGGAGAGATTGGAGTACGACCACCTGTGACAAAACCACATCCCGGTTTCTTACATGAGGTAGGTGTTGCAAGATTTGAAAAACTGGTGAATGATCACTATGAGTTGATAAGGGGGAGTGACATAGCCTTTTTATTTCCTGTGTTGGATGAGGAAGACTTTGCTGAAGCAAAGCGACACGCCTTTACATTTTTACTTGAGATATCAGGGGGTGAACCCCTGTTCACAAAAGAGAGAGGGGAGCATCAGATGGTAGGGCGCCATGCCCCTTTTCGAATAGATGAAGAGGGCAGACGCATCTGGCTTTCACTCTATGCACAACTCTTAGAACCACTCGAAGCAGAGGGCATCAACCCCGAATACATCCAATCTTTTTGGAACTATCTTGATATCTTCTCAATGTGGGTTGTAAATACAGAGAGTTAAAAAGTTATAAACTTTTTTTCTCTTTTTTTGAAGTATGCACACTCTTTATAACCAACTTCACGAGCAAGTTTTATTATCTTTTCATTAAAAAGAGAGACCTGCTCTGGTTTATGGGCATCTGATGCAAAGGTGATAGGTATATTAAGAGAGTACACCTTTTCTAAAAGCTCTTTGGATGGGTATGGCTCTTGTATCTCTTTTCTATATCCTGATACATTTAACTCCAATACCATACCACTCTCTTTGATAGCCTCTAGTGCTTTTGTCGCCATTTTCAAAATATCACCCCGTGGCATAAACTTAAAAACTTTGATGAGGTCTAGATGCCCGACAATGTCAAAAAGCCTGCTTTGTGCCATCTCCTCTATGGTGTCGAAATATTTTTGCCATACTGCATCAATATCTTGCTCCTCCCATTTCCCTATAAACTCAGGATTGTCAAAGCCCCAACCCTCTAAAAAGTGAACAGAACCGATGAGATAATCCACATCTGCATCAAGAACACGACTATCCATATGCCCTTTAAGATAATCAACTTCATAGCCAAGTAAAACGGTAATTTTTTCTTTGTACTTCTCTTTAAGCAAGAGTATCTCTTGCTCATAGGCTTGCATCTCTTCAAATTTCATGCGGTATGCAGGGTCAAAGTCCATAGGTGCATGGTCTGAGAAACCAAAGATTTTTGTACCGCTTTTTATAGCCTCTAAGAGATACTCTTCAGGTTTTCCTTCGGCATGATTACAAAGTGGGGTATGGTTGTGTAAATCTACTAGCATTCTTTTCTCATTTATAGTTTTTATGCTATTATAGTGTTAATTAATAAATTTGTGCAAAGAGTGGGGGAGTTTTTTATGACACAAGAAGAATTAGATGCCTTAATGAGCGGGGAGATAGATGATATTGAAGAGCTTGATGATTTGCAAGAGATGGCAGAGGAGGTAGCCTCTGAAGTCGATTCAGAACAAATTACCAAGGCAAAAGAGATAGAAAAGAGTGTAGAGGATAAAGATAAGATAGAAGATCAGCCTCCCGGATACTCCGAAGAGACGGCACATCATTGGCCTCTACCTGCTACAGATGAGAATAAGATGGTACATCAGCTTGATGATGTAACCAAAGAGAGCGAAGAGAAGGCAAGTGAAATTTTTGATATTATTGAAAATATTAGCAATGAACTTATGGAGAATGAGGAGCATGCCCAAAAAGTTATAGATACATTTAACGCAAATATTGAACTTTTTGAAAAGCTTGCACAAAAGTTTCCTGATGTGGCTACCTTTCAAGAGACTCTCACACAGAACCAAGAGGCTTTAGAGAGTGCAAACACTATAATAGAAGTGCTACAAAATAGTGGTGATGAGATTATGAGTGTTATGGATATTATGCAGTACCAAGATATCCATCGTCAAAAAATTGAGCGTGTCATTAATGTAATGCGTGCGCTCTCTCGATACATGAACACTCTTTTTGAAGGTAAAATCGATGATGAGAAGCGTGTCTCCTCTGCGCAACACATTGTTGGAGATACTCATAATGATGTCGCTTCAAATGAAGACATAGAAGCACTTCTTGCGCAGTTTGGACAATAATGAGTAAAAAAGTAGAACTGCTTTCCCCTGCGGGAACTTTAGAGAAACTCAAGATTGCGTTTGATTTTGGTGCAGATGCTGTATATGGTGGTGTGAGTCACTTCTCTTTGCGTATTCGCTCCGGTAAAGAGTTTAGTATGGAGGAGTTTAAAGAGGGGATAGAGTATGCCCATGCACGAGGAAAAAAGGTCTATGCAACCATTAATGGTTTTCCCTTCAACTCACAACTCTCTTTATTAAAAAAGCATATCTTAGCTATGGGTGCGTTAAAACCTGATGCTTTTATTGTAGCTACTCCGGGTGTTTTAAAGCTCTGTCATGATTTAGTTCCTGATATGCCGCTGCATCTTTCCACTCAAGCTAATGTTATGAATGTTCTTGATGCACAGATTTACCATGAGATGGGTGCGACTCGTATTATTACTGCGAGAGAGATTAGTCTCAAAGATTTGGTGGCGATTAAAAAAGAGCTGCCAAATTTAGAGCTAGAGGTCTTTGTGCATGGAAGTATGTGTTTTGCTTATAGTGGGCGTTGTCTTATCTCTACGTTGCAGAGTGGTCGTGTGCCAAATCGTGGAAGTTGTGCGAATGATTGCCGTTTTGAGTATGAGATGTACGCTGCAAACCCTGAGACGGGAACACTCTTTCGACTTGAAGAGGAGGAGGGAGTTGGTACTTACATCATGAATGCCAAAGATCTCAATCTTGCATCACACATGAAAGAGATTTTAGATAGTGGTGTGGTGGACTCTGTGAAGATAGAGGGCCGAACCAAAACTGCATACTATGCTGCAGTAACTGCAAAAGCATACAGAATGGCGATAGATGACTACTATGAGGGAGAGTTTCATGATGCAAAGTACCAGTATGAACTTCACTCACTTCAAAATCGTGGCTATACTGATGCATATTTAGTCTCTCGTCCTTTTGAAAAGAATGACACACAGAGTCTAGATTTCTCCATGCAATTAGGAACACATCAGGTGAGTGGAGTTGTAACTGAAGATGGTAAACACTTTTTGTGTAAATTTAAAACGGAGCCAAACGATGAGATTGAGGTTGTTTTTCCTCTTAGAAGTGAAGTGAAAATAGTAGATAATGAGTATGGGCAGACATATGAAAAAGATGGAAAGTTTTATCTCAAGTTTAAACAACTTAAAACTGAGAAGGGAAAAGTCTATGAGGCTATTCATAGTGGAAATACAAATGAGATTATTCTTCCAACGACTTTTCCTCCCTTTACATTTTTTAGAATACCATCAAATCCAGATATGGGGACAAATCCGAAATAATTATTATTAAATAATGATATAATTTCCAAACCAAAATATTCAAGGAAATGTAAATGAAATTTGTATCAATCGTAATGGGTTCTAAGAGTGACTATGATGTGATGAAGTCGTGTGCTGACACATTTGAGGCTTTTGGAGTTAACTATGAACTCATTATCTCTTCTGCGCATCGTTCTCCATCAAGAACGGTAAAGTATATTCAAGAGGCTGAAGCGAAGGGTGCGCAGGTTTTTATTGCTGCTGCTGGTATGGCCGCTCACTTAGCAGGTGTACTCTCTTCTAAAACAGTAAAGCCAATCATCGGTGTACCTATGTCCGCATCAGCACTAAGTGGTATTGATGCACTACTCTCGACTGTTCAGATGCCAGCTGGAATGCCAGTTGCTACAGTAGCGATAGGAAAAGCAGGAGCCATTAATTCTGCCTTTTTAGCGATGCAGATTTTAGCACTTAATGATGAAGAGTTAAGTATTAAACTCAAAGAGGATAGAATTGCTAAAGCGAAAAAGGTTGAGATGGACTCTTTAGAGATAGAGACACTAATATCTTAAAAAGATAAGGGAGCAAGTGATGCAGTGGATGAGTGATGCGGAGTATATTGAACTGACAGGGTTAAGTATGGAGTCTATAGAGGAGCTTATAGATCATGGAAAATTGACCGTGAAGGTAGAGAATGGTATTCGCTACATTGATCCATCCAAGGGGACAACAGAAGCAGTAGTTCCTGTAAAACTTCAAGAACTTGCCCAAAAAAACACTCATGAGATGCTAGTACAACCAGAGTTTGTAGAGAAAACCATAGGCACTATCATCAATCTTCATGAGAAAGTTCTTGATGCAAAAGATGAAACTATTGAAGCCGTAAAAGTAGAAAATCAGTTTCTTCGCGAAGCACTAGCATCGCTTCAAGAACTTTATGATGAAGATAGAAAAACTATTCATACCCTCCAAGAACAGCTTAAACTCTCTCAGCAAGAGGTCGAGTTTATGCGTCGAAAATATAAGCTTATGTGGAATAAAGCAATCGATGAACATACAAATTAGACACTAAAGATATTCCTTTTTAGCAATAAGCAAGCCTATTCAAGATATAATCCCGCAATTAACTAAAGAGAGAAAATATGATAACTTTTAGTGCAATGCTATTAAAACTTCAAGAATTTTGGATGAATGAGGGGTGTAATATTGTACAGCCTTATGATATTCCTGCTGGAGCTGGAACATTCCACCCTGCAACTTTTCTTCGTTCACTTGACTCTACGCCTTGGTCAGTAGCCTATGTGGCACCATCTCGTCGTCCAACTGATGGTCGCTATGGAGAGAATCCAAACAGACTTGGCTCTTACTACCAGTTTCAGGCACTCATAAAGCCTTCACCAGATAATATTCAAGAGTTATATCTGAAGTCTTTAGAGTATCTAGGGCTTGATGTAAGCAAGCATGATATTCGTTTCATCGAAGATAACTGGGAGTCTCCAACACTCGGTGCTTGGGGACTTGGCTGGGAAGTATGGCTTAATGGTATGGAGGTAACTCAGTTTACTTACTTTCAACAAGTAGGTGGTATCGAGTGTAGTCCTGTGGCTGTTGAGATAACTTATGGAACAGAGCGCCTTGCTATGTATCTTCAAGGAGTTGAAACTGTCTTTGATATAGTCTGGAATGAAGATAAAAATGGGAACAAAACATACTACAAAGATGTCCATAAAGAGAGTGAGATAGAGTTTTCTAAGTATAACTTTGAAGTAGCAGATACGGAGATGCTCTTTGGCGAGTTTGAAGCGAAGAGTGCTGAGTGCTTGAAGACTTTAGCTGCAGGATTGCCGCTCCCTGCATATGATCTGTGTATGATGGTTTCAAATGTTTTCAATGTTCTTGATGCAAGAAAGGCTATCTCACAGACAGAACGTCAAAACTATATGTTAAAGATTCGAGAACTTGCAAAAGGGTGTGCAGAACTCTATAAAGAGCAAGAAGTAGAGCGTAATAAGCGTGTAAACGGCTAAATAATATTGCATATTGACATATAATTATCTTGCAATCAAATTTTTATGTAAAATACATAAAAAGAGGATATGATGCAAAAAGAGAGTGCTGAAAAATTTAAAAAACTTGGAATTAGTTCTCATTTAGAACTTGCACTCATTATTCCTCATGCTTATGAAGATTTGCGTCTTCATGAGAGACTCCTCCCACATAAACCCCAACTCATCGATGCTACAGTAGAGTCTCTCTTTCGCGCTCCAAATAGCATACAGATAACATTTTTTGTGCATAACTTCTCTCACACAATCACGGCAGTTCTTTTTCGTCCCAAACCCTATATGATGCATCAGTTTAGTGAAGGGAGTAGGGACTACTACTATGGAATGATAGAGTGTAAAGGGGGAAGTTGCTCTATGGTGATGCCAAAAAAAGTGAATAAAATTGGTGAAATAGTGCCAAAATACAGATGTAATCTCAGAAGTGATGTGATGTGGCGCCTCATTCAAAAAGAGCTGAAACTCTCTCATCTGCTTAATGCTGGTCTGCCTCAAGATATAGCAGAGACAATTTATAGGCTTCACTTTGTTGATGCATCAATGCAAAAAGAGAAGTTTGAGTTGAATGAGGATGAACTTAATGCACTTAAGTATGTAGAACTCTACAGATATATGCAATCTCTTGCGACAAAAAGGCGCTACTTTGAAACGACATTTTCACAACACAGAGAGTACAAGGAGTGGAGTAACACCCTACCGTTCTCTTTAACAGATGAGCAAATTGCAGCGATAGAGGATATCCAGAGTGATTTGGCAAAAGAGAGTGCGGCGAAGAGAATGGTTGTTGGGGATGTCGGGAGTGGAAAAACGATGGTGATTTTAGCAGCAGCATATATGGTAGGGAGTGCAAAATCAATTTTGATGGCACCAACTACTATTTTAGCAAACCAACTCTACGAAGAGGCACGCAAGTTTCTACCTCATTTAAAGATAACACTTGTTACAAATAAAAGTAAAAAAGAGTCTTTAGAAGCGTATGATTTTATTATAGGAACGCATGCACTCCTCTACAGAGAATTACCAACTGCAGCACTTGTAATGGTCGATGAGCAACACCGTTTTGGAACACAACAGCGAAACAGACTTGAGAAGCTTGTTTATGAGGGGAGTGCTAAACCACACTACATTCAGTTTTCTGCAACGCCTATTCCTCGAACTTTGGCGATGATAGAGTCTGCACACATCGATGTCTCTTTGATTACTACTACCCCTTTTAGTAAAGATATCGACTCAAAGGTGATTCACAAGAGTGATTTTAAAGAACTGCTTACGCATATAAAATCAGAGATAGTAAAGGGGAATCAGGTACTTATTGTTTACCCTTTAGTAGAGCAGAGTGAGGCTTTGGGGTATCAAAGTATAGAAGAGGCAAGAGGGTATTGGGAGAAGAACTTTAAGAATGTTTTTGTAACTCATGGAAAAGATAAAGAAAAAGAGCAGGTACTCCTTGACTTTAGGGAGTCTGGAGATTTGCTTATCTCTACGACGGTCGTAGAGGTGGGTATCTCTCTGCCACGGCTCACCACCGTTGTTATAGTTGGAGCAGAGCGGCTTGGTCTCTCTACGTTACATCAACTTAGAGGACGAGTGAGTAGGACAGGACTCAAAGGGTACTGCTATCTTTACACAAATCAGAGTAGTTCAGAGCGTCTTGATGCTTTTGTGACAACGGCAAGTGGATTTGATATCGCAAACTTGGATTTGAAGTTTAGAAAGAGTGGCGATTTACTTAAGGGAGAACACCAGAGTGGGAATCAGTTCGAGTGGGTTGATTTTGCAGAGGATGTTGCAATTGTTAGTCGAGTAAAAAAAGATTTAGGGATAGGCGAGTAAATTTGGACTATTAATATAGTCCAAATTTTGCATCATTTCTTTTGTAAAGAACGCGAGTTTTTCCCTCGTTGTCAATAAAGATTTCAAAGATTTTATCACTCTCTTTGAGCTCATTTAAAACATCTTCCACCTCACGAGGCTTGTAGAGTTCTAACTCAACAGGTACTATTTCATCCTCTTGAGCTTCTGTGGCCTCTTTAACATCTACACTCTCTGCTTTGAGAGCATTAAGTCCTACTTTGTGATGCTCTGTCTCTCTGTCGTGGATACGACGAAGTGCTTTTTGTGCGCGAGAGATAGCTAAATCAATAGCAGCATAAAGATCATCATCTTTTTGTTTGATAACGATAGAGTTTTTGTGTGCCAGGTTGATAACAAATTCAACCACAGAGTGTTCTTTGCCTTTTTTTGTGTGAGTAGAAGCAATTACATTGACAGAGATGATATCCATATTGAACTTGCTAAGAGTTTCTATTGATGATGTCATATGCGTTTTTATCGCATCTGTGAGTTCTAAATGTCTTCCAGTTAAAGAGATATTCATAATTAAATCCTTTTGTTATTATTAGTCGGATTATAGCATTTAATTATTTACAAAAACTATATTTTTAGAGTTTTTGTATAGTTCTTCTGAAATATTTGATAGGTTCACTTGTGATTTTTGGATCTGTTACGGATACAGTCACATCCATAAGTACAGAACCACTCTGCTCAGGTGTTGTAACCTGAAAGTAATCTTCACAGGTAGATGCAGTAGAGAAAATATACTTCATATCAATATTAATGTCATAGTAGTCATGCTTGAAGTTAAGATTATTAACGCAGCCATTTTTAGATATATAGAGGAGAGCATACTCTGCGGCACTTTTGGAAAGTAAGACAGACTGTTCATAAACATAAAGATCAACTGTACTTTTTGTTGTTTTTGCAGACATTGCCAGAGAAGCTGCCATGATAGTAGCCATTAATACTAAAACGGTTATAGCCATTATCATAGCAAAACCACCTCTTTTTTTAACAGGTTTTAAAAGATTGTTTTTTCTTTGCATATTGAATAGCCTCCTGCATCATTTGTTCCATCTATTATGTCACTTTTAACACAAACCTGTACTTTTACAGTTGACCCTATCGCTCTAAAACGGAAACTACTGACATGCTCCATGATAAGCCTCTGTTTTGCATTAGCTTGATAGGTTTCTCCCTGCCATGGTTGATAATCATAAAAGAGTGTTAAGTCACCTGTTGTAGGATTGTGTACGATTGCATAAGCACTCCAAGAGAGTTTATAATACTCGTATAAATCAACATTAGAAAAATCAACACCAGCTATGTCTGATTTAAATTCATCTATATTTGCCCCAGCTTTTATAGGGTGCAAGCTTTGGTTTTGGTCTGTTATAGCACTACTCCATCCCCAGCTATCTTTATTGCTGTTAGAACCTACAAAGTAGATTGCAGCATCTGAAAAAGAGCTATCTGAAAGTGCTTGAATCAGAGTGTCCTCTTTGCCTGTATCTGTCCCCGGAGATTTTAAAACTGTTTTTGAACTTGCATCAAGGTCAATAATTCCACTCCAGTATGGCTTATCTGCATCTGCTCTAAAACCATCTATATCTGTACCAACCCACTCTAATATAGTAAAATCACTTCCTGTCGCTGAAGAGAGAAGTTCAAAAGTAGTTGGTGAGGCTCCTTTTCTAGCGATGACAGAGTCCTTTATTCTCTCTTGAAGACGAGCGGCAATAAACTCTACAGCTACTTCACTTTGTGCTTCTAATTTTGTATTTATATTTGTATAGATATAGCCTTTATATGCTTGTGCTAAAAACTCAACACCAAACTTCCCTATGATACCCATAATGACTATTACAAATATAAGTTCGAGCATTGTAAAAGCTGGACGCTTGTTCTTAAAAAAATACATCAGTTATACCTCTTTGTGTAATACTCAACTTCGCCAATATTAGCACTATATGTGGAAAGTACAACAACATCATTTCCATCTTCATCAACAACAGTAACGGTAATCTTTTTCATATTCTTTTCAGTTGCCGTTATGTCATTAAAAGCTGCATAGGCGACATCTATTTTACTCTTCATTCCTGTTTTTTTGTATCCTTGAGCATCTGCAGTACCAACATAAAGGGGTCCAAGACTCTTTATATTGTCATCTATATCATCTAAATCCCCTCCATCTTTTCCAAGTGTAACGGAGGGTCTGAGAAGCGTGTTATGTGTACACATTCTATGCGTATCTTTCCCTGATGCAATGACAATATGACCAGCGCGTTTATCTATACTAGCATTACAGTCATTGGCATTTACTCTAAGAACTTTTGCATAAGGCGATGTACTCTCTAAGGAGTTTTCATCCCATCTGTAAGTTACAACTTGGTTTAGTTCAGTAGCAGCGGCAAAAATTGCCTCTTGGATAAGAGCAGAATCAGTCCCTTTTGAGATAACCTGATTCATAACAGGCAAAGAGAGAACAGAGACCGCAATCACAACAATAGCAAAGATAAGTTCTATGAATGTAAAGGCTGCTCTTCTTACCACATCAGCCTCCTGTTTGTAATAGAGGTACCACCATCAACACTTGTAGTATCTGTTTCATGTGCGCCACTCCAGTTAGGATTTCCGTTAAGAAACTCAGCTTGAAACTCATTTGTATTTGCATTTGCATCATATTTATTGTAAATAAGCCAATTTGATGGGGAGTTTTGCATTGTAGTTTTATATGGATACCCTTTGCCTCCACCATATACAAGATTGGTAAAGTCAGGATGATTTCCTGTTGCAGTTGTTCCGGTAACTACCGAAGCACCTTTTTGAGTTGTGGCATTTGCACTTCCAAATGCACTTGTATGTTGTGTATTTATAAACCATCGAGGATCATCACTAATCTGAGAATTTACGCCATCTTGAAGTAGTGTTTTATCACAAGTTGCCCCGGAGCAGTAAACTTCATAATATATAAATGCTTTTCCCGGTGATGTAGATGTACCAGCTGGCGTTACAAATCTTTGTCGTGTGACATGAGAGCGTCCATAATAGTGTAGTAGCGTATTGTTGATAGTTACTTGGCCTTGGGTTGTTTTTGTATTAGCAGCAGTACCATCTGTATTAGCATAAAAACTACAGTTAGAAGATGTAGAACACTCAACTGTATAGTTACTAAAAGTCAGAGATTTTGGATTTACGGAAGTGTTCGCCTCTCTGCTAAAGTTAAAGTTTAATGTTGTTGTAGCAGAACCGCTATTAGCAGTCGTAAAGTTTCCGTCTTGCAACACAACTGCATCAGATAAGTTTATATCATGTACTGCTTCATTATTGAGTCTGTATTGATAGGTCAATACATTTGCAGGTGTATTATCTGTTCCATTGAGATCGAGGTTAAGTGGTTGTGCATAACATTTTGTAACAAAGTTGCTTAATTGTGCATTATTATATCCTCGAGCGATGATGTTTCCACCCAGATGAAAAGACATATTTTGATCTTGTGACATATCCGCCATATAGATAAAAGAGTTTGCTCCTAGAGCAGTATTGTTAAATCCATGGCTTGGAGTAATACTATTTAGGTCAAATTTATACGGGTGTATCGCAACATCATAATCGTTGTATTTTAAAGTAATGGTACTTCCAGCGTTGTCCTTTGCATCAGTATTGGTATGTTGACTAGTGATATTACAGCCATTAAGTGAAGATGAAGTTGTTGGTTGTGTGGAGCTGTCATTCACTAAACAGTCTGAAGATGTTGTAAAATACGGAGGTATATGATGTGTAGTATATGCTGCATCATGATCAACTGCTGTCCAAGTTGTATCTAAGATTTGTAATTTATATTTTCCCACTTGAGCAAGAGAAATATTAGCATCTACCTCCCCATTTACAAAGTTAAACGCATACTGCTTGTCTGCTGTATCATTACACCCTGTGACAGTTGTACCTCTTGGATCCCATTTGTATGTAATCGCATCTGTTGTATTAGCTGTAGTAGTAAAAGATTTTGTATATTTTGCAGAGGCTTCATTGTTGAGATGATTTGTTGCATTTATTTCTATACTGTAGTTATAATCAGCAGCAAGGTCAAGCTCCTCATAGACAGGAGAAGAGACTCCTGAGACTTGATCAGCCAATCTAAACCTATTGCTGTTTGTTTGATTTAAGTCATTTATTTTGATTAAAAATGCTTCTGGGCGGATAGAGAAGTTGTCTCTTGAACACATCATTTTTGTGTCAAATCCATAGATACACTCCATACAACTTGCAAGTGCATTGGATGTCATACCGGTACCGTCACTACCGTCTCCATTGCTACCACACCATTGATTGACGGTTGCACCTGAATGAGTAGCTGTAAATTCGGCACTACAACTTTGACCACCATAACTTGGAAAGTTTGTCAATTTATATTTACCTGAAGTTAGTTTTGTTAACTTTATGATAGAACCATTCCCATCTGCTGCATTATAACTCAACCTAAAGGCTGCATTTTTTACAGCATTATGAAAAAACTCTGCATCTGTGATTTTTGTCTTATCTAGTGGTGTAATCGAGCTTGTATTGTTGTCAAAGATTGCCCATACCCTCTTTTTACTCAAAACAGTTGCATTAGAATCTGTACAAGTAGCGGATGCATAGTGGAAACCTGCTATATCCATCATCTCAACTGCTACAGCAGTAAGCCTACCTGCTTCAGACTTATTTAAATCATCAGGATCCATTGATTGTACATGGAAGTTTCCTGCTCTTTTTACAACTTGTGTTGGAATATTATAGTAAAAGTAAGGATTAGCTAGTTTTGTTTGTCCATCATGCACTATATTAAAGAGTCCCGGAATAGGTTCATAACTTGCTGTTGTTTGACATGGGTTCATTTCCGTAATACTTGTAGATATATGATCAAGTTTAGTGGTTACCCCGTTGAGAGTAATAATCAAATCATAATCTACAGAAGCATTTATGAGCATATCGTTTATTGTACTTTTCTGAGGATCTAGGCTATAGTATGCATAAAAGTACTCCAAACGACCTAGGTCACCAAGATAGATATTATTAAGATATTCACCATTAGTACCAATACTTAAGCTGCCATCAGAAACTGCTGTTCTGCTTTGATTAACGCGTGCAACATAAGTGGATCCTGCTCTATATTTTGCCTTTGAGATATCTATTGGATCAATATTTAGCGTAAGGTTTTCAACAACAGCATCTGAGTCTTCAAGGTTTGTAAAGTAGAGTTTTACATCTATTGGAGATGATTGTAGAAAAACACCATCAATCGTTGGCGTAGTTATATTCGCAGCGGTAATAAAGTTATTGTTCTGTCCATATGTGTAGTCGTAACAGAGTTTTGCCTGCCTAAGTTCAGTAGAAAATACTGCAACACTAGGGAAGTATAAATCTCCGCTAGAGGTAAATTTCATTGTAGTGCTTGTTCGATTTATTCCTATAATCTGTTTATGTGAGTTATCACCATCAATACCAATGTCATGGTTTTGAATGTCAATACCTTGGTTGTTTGTATAACTTGGATTTGCAGTCACATTGTTCAGGCCAGAGTAAAATGCATTTTTGGTATTTATACCAACACCATCTATATAAAGTTTATCTCCTTCAATATTTTTATCACCTTCTGCAGTAAAGATAGAGAGTCGTGAGACTACAGCACCTTTTTGAGGTGTTACAAAGCCACTAATTGGTATTGAAACTTCTTTGTAACCATTACCGCTATAAACCATTTTGTAGCCATCAAAAACAGAGACATTTTTAAAAGTATCGCTTTTTGACTTATAAACGACAACAAGAGTCCAAGCACCAAAGTTTCCTTGACCATTAAAAGATCCTGTAGTAGCTTTAATATTTGCAGCTGTAACCCAACCATTTATATCACTTGCTTTTTTCCCAATAAGCTGAGGAATCTGACTATATGTCGCATAAGTATATCCATAATTGCTTCCATAACGAAAATTTCCATAAGGGTATATATTTGTTACATTTGGATAAATACTTAATTTACTCATAGAAGGAAAAGTTAAAAATACAGCCTCTTCGAGTTTCTTTTTAGCATTCGCTTCTGTATATCTATGTAAGTTTCCTTGTGTGTAGAGAGCTGCCCATTTAACAACAGCATCTGAAGGCATATCAAGTTTTGCTTGAGAAGAGTTGTATGTAGAGGAGTCACTATCGGTATCAATGTATTTTAAATCTAACTCTTGATTTGTTCTTGATCCTGTATAGTTGTAGCATTTTCCATTTGAGTTATGAACACATAGAATAGTATTTCCTAAAACAGCTGCATCGCCTCTTATGTTTCGTGTAGTCGCAGGGTTTCTTAATTCAAAATCTCTAAATCCATTCGTAACTATAGGTTTGTTTATTACTGTAATAGTGATATTTGCATCATCACTACGACCTTTATTATCTGTTGCTGTAATGTTGAGGATATAAGGAGTTGTTGTAGAAGCACTATTTAGACTTTGAGCCGCAGTAATTTTACCGTAGTTGTCAATAGCAAAAAAACCAGCACTATTACCTGTGTTTATGTGGTAATCTATTGGCACGCCAGCCGTTGGAATGATACCGTACAACGCTGTACCAGCAGTTGTTGTATTATCTACAGTAATACTATCATCATCAATAATAGGTGCATCATCACATGGAACTATCTTTCCTACATAGCGTGTACCATTTTTAACATAAGTAGCAACCCAATCATAAGGAGAGTTGAAAAAACTAAATGTAGCACGATTGTAGGTTGTATGCGCATCATTTACTCCATAATCGGGAAGCTTATAGTTTATTCCACCATTAAACGCAGAAAATGCCATCATACTCAGACCTGAAGCATCGCTACAGTTTCCTGAAGACCCATCCACACCACAATCAGAAAAAGCTGAGAAGAGAGAACTTGTTCCCAAAGTCGCTTCAACATCTGTTAGTGTGTCGCCACCAATATTTCTAATAGGTGTTGTAATTGTACAGTTAAAACTAAAAAAGCTACCACACATTCCACTTGTTGAAACTGAGTCATAACATATATCGGAAGCATCTTCCACAATCGGAAGCGAGGCCTCAAAAGAGAAATCGATATCGAAATTTTTATTGCTATAATAACGACGCTCTAAAGCTATCACTATTTTTTGGTTAGCATTAACAGAGATTTTTGGAGAAGATTTTGAATTTGAGTTGTTTGTTTTGCTCCATAATACTGCACCACAACCATCTTTTATATAAAGAGAGTTGGAACTACCAGAATATACAGTAGAGTTTACTTGAATAGTTCCATCAACGGCTGGAGTAAAATAGTAATAGTAGGTCGTATTACCCGGAATCACGCCGCTATCTGCATCTGTTGCTGAAGATGAAGTCGCATCTAGATTAGGGATAACCTGACCGGGACAAGACTCTTTTGGATCAGTTGCTGTAAACGAAACTGTTATATCATATTTTGCACTAGAACTATATCGACGTTTGTAAGCGATTACGACTTGCTGCCCTGCAGAAATAGATACTGCAGAAGATGATTTATTATAAGAATTGCTGGTGTCACTCCAGAGCGTTGTAGAACATCCACTCTTAATATAAAGAGAGTTCCATGTTTTGTTCATACTTGTAGAAACCTCTACTGTTCCATCAACAGCAGGGGTAAAAGAGAAGTAATGAGTAGTGTATCCATTAATATTTATATTGCTACCACTTACACTTCTTGATACAGTAGTACCGTCGAGATTTCCGTTGGAAGCGTCTAAAAGTAAGCCCGGACATGTTGTGATGTTTGCAAACAAATTAGAGGTGAGGGTTAGGAAAAATAGGGTAAAAATGAGTTTGAATTTGAAAGAAAAAGTTTTCATAATAGACTCCTTAAGTCAGTAAAAAAACTGCACACAAGAACAGGGCTCAGTAGCAATTGTTACTTATTTTACTACATTATCTGCCTTGTTTGCTTAATTGTTGCTTAAAGTAAACAGATTTAGATGATTTTGTAGTATTATATAAATTTTAATTATATTAAACATAGAAAATATCGATTATAGTCAAAAAATGTGACATAATGCAATGTAATTCAATAAGAGTTATTTTTTACAGTAGTATCTAAATATGAAAATTCACATAGATATAGATTGTATTTATAAATTTAAACTTAAAATATTGAATATCTTCAATAGTCCGTAAATACATATAAACACAGTAAAATAGGCATATTTTCAGATATGTTTTTATTGACACTTCAAATTTTTTATATTTTAAACGCAATATAAATCAATATATTCTACTTTAAAGTGTATAAAATAGTGTATAAGATATACACTTTTAAGATTGTTTAGCTATCATCTTTTCATACTTTC
>JALWSY010000059.1 GCA_027083035.1 Sulfurimonas sp.
CAAAAGCGCTTAGCCATTTTAAAAGTGTATTGTTTAGATACTCTATTTGTAAAATTGTATTGATATACTCTTGCATGTCTATTTTATAGAGAATGTTTTAAAAACTTTGTCGGTTTCAAGAGTCTTTATCTCTATATTATCGACCCTAGAGCCCTCAGGACTTCTATTTATCCACTCAATCAACAAATCTATCTTTTCTGCTACACCGCTTACGATAATCTGCACCATTCCATCTTGCAGATTCTTAACATAACCGGTTAATCCCAGCATTTTAGCCTTTTTTTGGGTTTTGGCTCTAAAATATACTCCTTGAACTTTTCCCTCAACTAAAATCTGTGTTACCTCCACTATCAATACCCCTTTTAGATATTTTGTTTAACCTCAGTTGCTAAAGAGTGCGCATCTGATTCTTTTTGCATAATTAAATCCTCTATCAGCATCTTTGCTTTATCATACTCAAAAATATCTTTAAAATTTTCAACCCTTCCTCCGCTTGCATTTGGATGTCCTCCTCCGTTTGCCAAATCTTCTGCGATTTTTGAAACATCTACTCTATCTGAGGCTCTAAAGCTTACCGTTCCCCTCATACCAACATCCATGTAAAAATCAAATTCAGGATAATTTGTTAAAACCGCATTGCCTATTATTGAGCTGTTGCCAAGAGCGTATGTCAAACAGCCCTTGTAGCCTCTGTAGTATATTGTCAATTCCTCTCTTTTTTCGCCAACCAGTCTTGTTATCTCTTTTGTTGCCAGATTATCAAGCGTGTCATCTTCATCTTTTCTAAAATAGTTTTTCTTAAATTGGTGGATATTGTTATCTACCTCTATATTGGCTCTTTCTTTACCGATAAACTCAGCAGCCTGAGTTAAAAGGTTGAGTTTATATTTTCTATCCTCTAGCGCAAACATATATCTGTTTAGCTCTTTTGATTCATTTAAAAGACGCATAAGCACCTTGCCAAATTCAAACTCCCTGTGCTGCTCTTGTAGCCATAAATCAACAGCATTAACCTGTGCTACATACGAATCTAGCCATTTTGGAATATTTGAAATATCAAAATTTTCAAGAGCATATTCGTATGTCAGCAAAGTCCCGCATTTGCTGGTATCAAGATGATACCAATCAAACATATTTGCGCTATCTTCTCCGCTAGCATGATGGTCAAGCAGTGTAACTTTTATATCTAAGCCATTTGAGTGCAACCGTTTTATGTTTTGCTCAAGCCATTTTGATTCATCTACTGTAAGATTTAAATCTGTAATTAAAACATCTGCATCTTGATTCTGCCTCTCTATATCTTCGATAATCTGTTTTAATCTGGCATTCATCTCTACGCCATAGTTTCCATTGTAGCACTTTATATTTTTATGACATAAAGTTGTTACAAGATGGCAGCTGTATCCATCTAAATCTATGTGCGATAGATGATATAGAGGTTTCATTAAAAAATATCCCTTGTTTATGCTTTGAGACAAAATTGTACTGAAAAATTATTTATGTTTGGCAAAATCATAGTTTGATTTTTAAGACAGACTTTACACACCCGATGGAGTAATAAATTCTATTGATATGCTAAAAAAATAGGACAATTA
>JALWSY010000060.1 GCA_027083035.1 Sulfurimonas sp.
TCTGTGTTTGTAACTCTTCAAATGCCTCTTGAGACTTCTCTAAAAGTATTTTTATCTGCATATTTTGATTTACGGTATAGAGTGCTGTTGCAAAGAGTGAAGAGATTTTGGCAAGGTACTCTCTTTGGATATCGCTAAAACTCTCAAAACTTAAAAGTTCTACTACGCCCAAGAGTTCCCCCTCATGTATCAATGGAAAAACAAAAACCTCTTTTGCCATAGCAGTTACAGTAGCACTCTCAATGAGATAAGTTGCATCATTGATATTTTGTAATAAGATAGCTTCTCTCTCAAGTGCAACCTGACCAACAACACCCTCTCCTAAGGTAAATGCTTCTGAAAAACCAGCACGAGTGGAGTGGGCAAACGATGCTATAAGTGTTAACTCTTTTTTCTCTTTGTCAAAAGTATAAACTACTCCACTTCCGGCATTGATATAATGACACACTCTGCTAATCGCCTCTTCTGCCAACTCTACACTATCACGGACGCCAGTTATTGCATCACTTAACTCACCGACACCCTCACTAATATATATCTCATTTTTTGTTTTTATGCTTGAATCTCTGAGCATAGTAGTCATACGATCAAGTGCGAAACCAAGCTCATCGTCTTTTGATTTTATCTTTATAGAGACAGTAAAATCCTCGTTTGAGATTGCCTCTGCGTGTTTTAAAATGGTGCGTAGATATTTTATCATCTGTAAAATTGCATATCCTAGTCTATCATCTTTGCCTTTTGCCTTATACTTAACATTGAGATTACCAAGAGATATGGACTCGGCAATATCAGTAATATTTTTAAGATAGGCAACCATATTTACAAGTGCCAAACCAAGTTTGTCTTCACTATTTTTACTAAAGACCTGAACATCATAGTTTCCAACAGAGAGCGACTCTGCAAGTGCCGTTATCTCTTTGAGTCTTGCTGTCATACTTCGTATGGCAAGTCCAAGTGCATCTTTTTGACTCAGTAGCTTAATCTCACGGGTAAAATTTCCATCAGCAACAGCATGTGCCTGTTGTATCGTTGTATCTATAGCATCTACGAGCCTTTGTGATGATGCAACGATAGCCCCTACTTCATCTTTTGCATCATATGCGATATACATCTGTTTTATCTCACCTTGCGAGAGTGCTTGGAGTTGCTTCGTAACTTGTGAAAGAGGGTCTGTGATTTTCTTCACAAAAGCACGAACCACAAAAAAGCTCATAATCGCTACAAACAGAAGCATAAGTATGAAAACTGTTTTAAATGAATCTACCTTCGCTAGAGCCACAGAGGTGTCCACACTCGATACAAGATACCAGTAGTTATCTCTGTTCTCCTTAAGGGGATAAACCTTTGAGAAGGAGTATATCTTCCCTTCCCTCTCAAATGCTCCGCTATCAGTATCTCGAAACATCTCAGCAATAGAGAAGAACTCTCTGTTAAAATTAAACCCATTTTTCAGCTGCTTGCCCCACATCTTCGCTTTATCCTCATTAAAAAGATAATTTCCATCTTTATCTACAAGATAGTAAGCAACTCCTTTTCCCTTCTCTCGCTTTATAGCTGCTTCTATCCTCTTTAAGAGTACATCTGCATAAACACTAACGACAAAGATAGCTGTTCGTTTACCGTTTGCATCAATAATGGGTGTTGCATATCTAATAACAGGAGTAAATGGCTTACTTATCTTTCCGTACTCTAGATTTAGATTCATATCTGAGATATAAAACTCCCCTTTTTTTAACTTCTTTGGCTCCTCTACATACCCTCTGCCACTCTTATTTTGCAACTCCTCACTAGAGTGTAAAAAGGCATACTCTTTCTCTTTATCGTACTGTGCATTAATAAGCTCCTGACCAGAGAGAGTGATAACTCTGCTTTTATAGTATTTCTGCTGTGTAGAGAGTGCATCTAAAAGCGCATCTGAGTATATCTGCTTCCATTTTTCTGCTTTATAATGCTCTTTCATTTCGCTCCAGATAAAAAAACGCTTCAGAGCATAGAAGTTACTGAAAAAAGTAACATCTTGTGGTACATTTTGCAAAATATCCTCTAACTCATTGGTCAATCTTTTGATATCTGTTGCCCGTACATTGTATGCCATTTCACTATAGGCTTCAGAGGTACGCTTCATACCAAACCAGCCAACCAAACCAACAGAGATAGTGAGTATTACCAAAAACATTATGAAGATTTTATTGTAGAGTGAAATATTTCGCATCACTATCTCCTCTCTAGATTTTTTATAAGAGAGAGCTTTCTAAAGTTCCATCCCATAAGCTGTTCAATATCTGCGGGTACCTTCCCAAAATACCTCAAAGCAGGAGGTGTAACCCTCTTTGTAAGTCCAATGTAAGCCTTTAGAGGCTGCAACTCTGAAAGAATAATCCCTACTATCGTGTAAACATCACTTGGCGTTGCATCTTTTTTATCAAACTCTGAAAAATCAACATTTGCAATACCTGCCATTCGTTGGAGTTTCTGCAAGCGTTTTAACACACGCATAGAGATTTTAAGAGAGTCATTTGGTGTAGCTTTTGCAAGTCGCGGAGTTGGGATAGTATCATCTTTAATGCCCAAGTAATTTAAAACTATGGTCAAGTCATCATAGACACGCATCGTCTCGGCAAAGACATAAGAGGGGGAGAGTTCTGAACGATTAAGCACATCAAAAGCAGCAGAGATATCTGTAAACTTATTATAGACATCAAGCGGTCTCTTTTTTGTATAGCTCTTCACTTCAAAGTCTGGTGCTACTATCCCCAAACGCACTTCTGCAATCTTTATCTCAGTCAAAATCCTCTGTGTCTGACCATAAACCATATCTGGATTTAACTTCTCAACAGGGTCCATCCCTATAGGCTCTATGCGAGAGAGTCCATGCGAGAGACGAAACATATTTATCTTTACTAAAATCTCATACCCTTTTTGCCAAACATTTCGAGGTTTGAGTCGAGTTGTAAATCTTCCCGCTTTGCGTATCTTTGCATCATCATGTTCAATACCATAGTAATCAAGTAAAAAATGTACATGCTTCTCAATCAGTTCTGTTTGAGCATAAACATCACTTGGAGTAATCATCTTTGCCCACAGCGTCGCTCCACACAAGAGCAAAACAAGAAAAAACTTCTTCATAAAACATCCTTCTTTTCATATCTGGATAAATGCTTATGCCCCATTGTAATGTAAATCAAATTAAATAGATATTATAAGTTATTTTTTGATACAATTTCTTAAAAAATAAAAGGATTAAAATGTTAAAAAAGAGTAGTATAAAAATAGCTGTAAGTACAGCAGCACTCCTACTTATAGGCGTGAGTGCAGAGGCTTCCTATAGTATAAAAAAAACAATTGGAAGTGTTGATACAAAGTTTGATATATATGGCTTCTCGCAGCTAGAGATGCGTGGAGGCAAGGCTTCTGCAACAGGTGATAACAAGAGTATATCTTTTCATGCACAAAGAATCCGTTTGGGCTGGAAATACTCAGCTGGGAAAGTAAGAAGTAAAGTTTTTTTAGATTTTAACCAAAACTCAAGTGCAAACAAGACCACAGACTTAGGTGGAGCTTCTGGTATCGGTGTACCCGATAATATCAAAGATGCCTTTGTCGCTTACAACTTCAACAAAGCATTTACCCCAAAGATAGGTGTTATAAAAATGCCTCACGGGATGGGGTTTACCATCCCGGGCTGGAACCTTGACATAGCAGAGAGAGGGCTTGATAAGAAGCTGGTTTTAGAGAGAAATATGGGGCTTATGATTTCAGGGCGTGACATAGGGTTTGGAAACTACGCCAAAGTAAATGGTTATGAGATGGGGCATGAGAGAGCTTGGAAAGGGTTTGGATATGACATCATGATAGCAAATCAAGCGGGAAGAAGTGCCGCAGTTACAAATGCAAAAGAGGGAAATGGAAACTCCTATGCAGCAAGAGTTATGTTTGACTATACAGAGCTTTTACACCTTGAAGCTTCCTATGCTATGAGTGAAAATGCTGGAGGAATTGCAGGACAGACTACCTACAAATTCAACACAGCAACAGGAGTTTTTGATCCAACAACACTCACAACCGATAGTGAAGACTATACCTCTTTTGATATCGGTGTAGATTCTCACTTCTACAATGGTGCAAATGTAAAAGCGGAGTACATAGAGGGGCATAATATCAAAGGGCAAAAAGATGTAGATGAAACAGCCCTCAGCTTCACAGCCCAGTATGCCATAAACAATATCTTTGAACCAACCATCAAACATATTCAAGCTACCTCTACAAAAGGAACGGGGGCTACACAGACAAAACTAGGTAACAGCTATCTTGGTCTCAACATCTACCTCAATCCCTTTGATGCAAAAATGGATAGAAACTCAAAACGAAAACGAAATGCACATAAACTAGTTCTTAACTATATCATCGCCTCTGGAGACACGGCAGATGCAACAACTCCTTGGAGTGGATTGGGTGGTTACAAAGATAATGCTTGGATTTTTCAGTATCAAGTAGGATTTTAACGAGGAGTTCATTCATTTATTTGAAGTATAATCTCATAAATCAAATAGAAATGGAAGAATAATGAATATACAACTACTCAACCAAAATATCGCAGATGCGCAGAGTGATATCACTCTGCTCTATCTCACTAAAAAAGAGTTCAAAAAAAACAAATATAAAAAAGCTCTTAAACGCGCAGGTTTCAAAGCCGATCAAGATAGTGTCTGTTTCTTGCATAACAAAAATATCCTTGCGTGTGGTGTAGAGAGTTTTACTCCTGATGCTATTCGTAGTGTCTCTGCTGCAGCTATAAAAGCACTCAAAAACACCAAGTATAAAAGTGCCAATGTAAACATTGACGATAAAGCACTCATCCCTGCTCTTGTAGAAGGATTTGTTTTAGGTGGATACAGTTTTGAGCGGTATAAATCCAAAAAGAGTAAAACTACTCTGAAAAACATCTCACTTATCTACACAAAAGATGACTACAAATCAGCCATCAAAATCTTCTCTGATGCTATTATTGTCGCTGATGCTACCTGTTTTACTCGTGACATCGTAAACACAACTCCAGAAGATTTAAACCCTGTAACATTTGCAAAGTTAGCAAAAAAACTTGCAAAAGAGAACAACTTAGGATGTAATATCTTAAATGAGAAAGGTCTCAAAAAAGAGAATTGTACATCTATGCTTGCTGTTGGCCGTGCATCAAGACATGAAAGTCAGCTTATCCATCTCTCTTACAAACCAAAAAATGCTAAAAAAGTTGTCAATCTCATAGGAAAAGGACTTACTTACGATAGTGGTGGTCTAAGCCTCAAGCCGGGTACTTCTATGGTTACCATGAAGATGGATAAAGCAGGTGCTTGTGCAGTTCTTGGCATCATAAAAGCAGCATCTGAAATGAAACTAAATGTAGAGATTCACGCTTTTGTTGGAGCAGTTGAGAATATGATAGGTGGTGATGCCTATAAACCTGATGATGTACTTGTAAGTAGAAATGGAAAAACCATCGAAGTGCGTAATACTGATGCAGAGGGGCGTTTAGTTTTAGCTGATGTACTCGACTATGCACAGGATAAAGTAAAAGCGGACTATATGTTTGACTTTGCAACACTTACCGGTGCTTGTATGGTAGCAGTTGGACAATATACTACAGGTGTGATGGGACACTCAAGTGCATTAAAACACTCTCTTGGCAAAGCCGCTGTTTCTGCTGGTGAGCTTACTGCATCATTACCATTTAACAAACACCTCAAAAAGCAGCTCAAAAGTGAAATCGCAGATATCTGCAATATCTCTAACAAGCCTTACGGTGGAGCAATAACAGCGGGACTCTTCCTTGATGCATTTATCAAAGAGGAGAACAAAGAGAAGTGGTTACACTTTGACATCGCAGGATCTGCATATACTGAGTCTCCTTGGGATGTAAATGGGTATGGAGCAACAGGCGCAGGTGTACGCTTTATGAGTGCGTTTTTAAAGAGTCTCTCATAAAGAGCTTAAGGGTGTAAGATATCAAGGTTATAATCCATAACGATATTAGAGACACCATGTTCTATGGTGTACTCTAAAATATCAAAGAGATCATACACCATTTTAAAATAATCATCTTGGTAGTTTTCAGAACTAACTGCGCTAATAAAAAATTCATTTTTATGCTCTTTTTGTAGCGCATAGATGATATTTTCTGCAGCTTTAACATATGTAGTGCTTCTAACCGAGTCAAACACAACAGCTTTCGTATGTGCATCTACACTCAAGTAAAGATCTGTCTTACGTAAAATCTTATCAAATGTCTCTTCTGGATAGGGTTCACCTCTTATACACATCAACATAATAGCAAAAGAGGTGGAGTATCTTTTATCTCTATAGATATAATCTGAAATCTTCTCTAAAAGTATCTCTTGATAATCATGACGATGTTGACGAATATGTTCTAAAACTGCGTTCATAAAAATTCCTTATAGTAAGCAGAGCAATTATAGCAAAGAATAACTCAAATTATAGAAAAATCATGCCGCGAGGGCATAATAGATAAAAAAAGGATACAGAGCAATACCGACATAAGGCATTGCCCAATGCAGAGGTGTTAGCAACATCAGCTGCATCTCTTTGCTTACTTCCCTCTGCACAAAAACCTGTCGCATCATCATCAACTTTGTAGCGATGTCTATAAACTTAATACTAAATAGTATGAGTGCATATATATTGTAGTTTGTAAGGAGCATAAAGAAGATACTAAAGTAGAGTGTCGGCTGCATCAACAAAAACAGAAAGATACTCTTCTCGTAGATATGGTACATCCTTGAGAGCATCCCTAAAAGTGTTTTTGCTCTGGACCACTGCACCTCAAACAGCTCTAAAACAATAAAGATTACTATATAGTTTACTATATAATTATCAAACATATTAACCAAAGAGCTTCGAGAAAAAGCCACCCTTTCCCATCGCTTTTTCTATCATTTTAATGTAGGCATCCATACTTAAAAGTCCAACTTCGGCACGCTTGACCATCTTATCTGCTCCAATGACTACCGTTAGCGGGACACTACGCACCATAAACTTCTCAGAGAGCTTTGGTGCGTAGGCTGCATTTACCTTTGCTATAACCACATTTTCACCTTTAAAATACTCCGCTAGATTAGGAAGGTAGGTAAGAAGTGTTTGACAGGGAGGACAGGTCTCACTATAAAAATCAATAAAAACCACCCCCTCACTCTTCTCTATAAAAGAGGTATAATTTTTATCACTTAATTCTAAAACTTCTGCCATATTTCCTCCAATTTTCTTTGCTTTAAGAATTTTAACATAAATAGTACAATAAAATGGGTATATAAATTTACAATAGGTTATACATAGATGGATAGTTGTACAGTTTTAAATGATGATAATATCAATGAAATACCCATTACAAACGAAGAGTATGAACAGATTTTAAATATACAGCAAGAGGTACTCTCTCTAATCGCTCAAGATACAGATGCCCAATATATCTTAGATAAAATCTGTAATATGCTCGAAGCTCTTCTCTCAAATGCTGTGGCGTCACTTATGCTGAAAAAAGCAGATACTCGCATCTATGTAAAATCTGCTCCATCTATCCCGCCAGAGGGGTGGCAAGCACTCAACGGCATACAACCGGGACCACACTCTGGCTCATGTGGCAATGCAGTATTTCAAGGAAAACCCCAATACATCACAGATGTCTTAACAGATGAGAGAGGATTAGAGTTTTTACAGACTGCAAAAGCTTTTAACCTCTGTTCTTGCTGGTCAATGCCTGTAAAAGATGAAAACTCTCAAGCAATAGGCTCTATAGCCCTCTCCTCTTTTGAACATCGCTCCCCTGCTCCATTTCATAAAAAACTACTTGAAACAGCTTCATCTATGGTAAGTATTGTTCTGAAAAATGAGCAAAACAGGCAAAAGATAGAACAGATGCTCTACACAGACACCCTTACCGGACTTAAAAATAAAAATGCCCTACAACAAGATCTACAGAGTAATAGTTTTGCAACATTGCTCTTTTTGGATATAAATAATTTCTCCTATATCAACACCGCTTATGGTTTTGCTATTGGAGATAGTATTTTACAAGATGTGGCGACTACGCTGAGAGAACTTTTTAAAACAAATCTCTATAGGATTAATGCTGATCAGTATGCTGTTTATTTTAGAGAAAAAGTGGATATTACGGAGCTTGTTGAAGATATCAGACAGCACTTTATGCATCATACTGCCGTCATAAATGATATAAAACTCAAAATTTCGTTTACTTATGGTGGTGTATATGCAGCTACTAATCTACTCCAGTATGCAGCACTTGCAATAAAAAAAGCAAAAGAGCAGGGAAAAAATCGGCTCCATATCTATAATCAAGAGAGTGATAGTACAAACAATAAAAAATCCTTTATCTCTATGAATGCAAAACTCTACTCTGCTTTTGAAAACGACTCTATAGTCCCTTTCTTTCAGGGCATTTACGATAATGAACAAAAGAAGATTACAAAATATGAATCCCTTGTACGCATCATAGAGAGTGATGGATCTATCCTCTCTCCCTATGCTTTTTTAGATGTTGCAAAACTCTCCGGATTACTACCGCAGCTCACGCGTGTTATGATAGAAAAAACCTTTGCTTTTATGCAGCATAATGAGTTTGATTTCTCTGTAAATATCACAGAAGATGATTTAAGCTCTAACTACCTGCTTGAGTATTTAGAGGAGATGTGTCTTAAGTACAGTATGGACTCCTATAGAGTGACCCTTGAGATTCTCGAAGGCATTAGTGCAACAGGACAAAAAAACAATATCTTACAGCTTCAAGAGTTAAAAAAGAAGGGGTATAAACTCGCTATTGATGATTTTGGTGCTGAGTACTCTAACTTTGAGAGGGTACTAGCGCTTGATGTTGACTTTTTAAAAATTGATGCGCGTTATATTAAAAATATAGATAAAGATAAGAAGAGTTATGAGATTGTAAAAGCTATCGTGGACTTTTCACAAAATATGTACATCACACTTATCGCAGAGTTTGTTCACTCTGAGAGTGTGCAGAAGATAGTAGAAGAGTTAGGTATCGACTACTCGCAAGGGTATTACTTTAGTGAGCCGACTCAAAGCATCGTAACCAAACCACTTAACTCCTGAGTATTATAGAGCGAACTACTATCATTTACAACACTTTTTGCACTTGCATCAAAGAGTAGCAGATTAGCCTTGGCACCTACTTTAATCTCTCCTGCCTCCATACCAATACTCTTCGCCGGGTTCTTTACAGTCAACTCTAAAAGTGTTTGCATAGTGATAAGCCCACTCTCTACGAGTTTGCTGTAGTAAAGCGGGAGCGCCTCTTTTATACTTGAACATCCATAGGATGCATCATAAAAGGCTACCTCTTTATTTACCGGTGAGTTTGGTTGATGTAGCATTGTAAGAATATCTATGGCACCATTTTTAAGTGCCTCTTGCAAGAGCAGCATATCCTCCCCGCTTGCAAGTGGAGGGTCAAGTTTTGCGACGGTGTTAAAACCTTCACACGCACTATCGCAATGTATGAGATGATGCAAAGAGACCTCACAACTCACCAGAACTCCCTCCTCTTTTGCTTTAGAGATAAGTGCAATTGAGCGAGGTGATGCGATGGACTTGAAAAGAATTTTTATGTTAAAGTATCTCGCAATCTCTATCATTCGTGAGACATGTAACACTTCACTTAACTCTGGAATACCAGCGAGTCCAAGTTTAGAGCTGACATCTCCATCAAGCATCACACCAGAGTTGATTAAAGAGTTGTCCTCTGCTTTACAAAAGAGTGTCACACCATACATCTGCACATACTCTGCTATCTTAATGGCGATATTGTTTTTGGCTATCGTACTCATATAGGGAGCGACTACACCTTTTTTGAGAAGAATCGCGATGTTTGAGAGGGTCATATCCTCTTTGAGTGTGTTTAACATAAGGTCGATTTTCACACCGCTTGGTGTCTTGAGGCTATGTTGTGCAAACTCCAAAACAACTTCATTATCTATAGCAGGTGTTGTGTCAGCATTTAAGACTATATGCCCTACTCCCCCAGCTCTTGCCTCCTCTGCTACACTTTGAATATTTTTCGCATTAAGTGATGCATCAAGGAGTCTTACATTTGTATCGATAAGAGAAGGTAGAAGATACGCACCCTTTACATCGACTATCTCACCACTCTCTTGCAACCCTCTCCCAATCTCTACAATCACACCCTCTTCAATGCGAACGTCCACATCTCTCTCACCATTAATATCGCAAACTTTTGCATTCGTTATAAGCATATTGATTCAACCTTTGATATAATTCTAGTATTATAAGGAAAAAAGGCTTGAAAAAATATGAAGATACTTGTAAGCGCCCTTGAACACTCGGCAAACCTGCACCTAAAATCACTCAAAAAAGAGCTTGATGCAGATGTGGAGATGCTTGGTATATTTGATAAAAATCTTGGCTCGCCTATAGTTGATCTTCAGAGTTTAGCCATCATGGGCATCGTTGATGCACTCAAAAAACTGCGCTTCTTTTTCAAGCTTGCCGATGAGATGGTAGAGTTGGCAGAAAAAGCCGACAAAGTTCTGCTCATAGACTCTTCAGGCTTCAACCTTCCCCTTGCCAAAAAGCTCAAAAAGCGTTACCCCGACAAAGAGATTATCTACTACATCCTCCCACAAGCGTGGGCATGGAAAAAAAAGCGTATTCCCGTTTTAGCAAAAACCATCGACAAACTTGCCTCCATCTTACCTTTTGAGCCAGAGTATTATCCCAAATATGCAAACATTGAGTATGTAGGGCATCCCCTTTTAGACCAGATAGAAAACTTTAAAACCTCGCTAAACGAAGAGATACAAGAGGTTCTCTTTATGCCGGGGAGTCGCAAAAGTGAGATACGCCGTCTTATGGGTACTTTTTTAGAGGTTATAGAGAGACTCAATCTGCAAAATGTCACTTTTGTCATCCCAAAACACTTCTCTGATGCAGAGGTGAAAGAACTCTATGGAGACCTGAGTGCATTTAAAATCTCTCATGATGCACACAAAAGCCTCTATAAAGCGGACTTCGCTTTTATCTGTAGTGGTACAGCAACGCTTGAAGCCGCACTTATAGGCATACCATTCATTCTCGCCTTTAAGGCAAATGCTTTTGATTACTTTATAGGAAGCAGATTGGTAAAGCTTGATTACATCGGACTTGCAAACATTATGCTCTCAAAATATAAAAAGACCCAAATGCATCCGGAGTTTTTACAAGATGAAGTGACGACAGAGAACTTAGTAGAGGCATTTAATACCTACAAAAGAGAGAGATTTTTACAAAACTCCCAGATACTCAGAGAGTATCTACAACATGGAAGTTCACAAAGAGTTGCACAGATTATACAAAACAACTAACCTAAATCTAGAAAGAAAAAATGAGCAAAAGCCCAGAGACTCTTCCCCTAATGTCCACCAGAAAATTTAAATCCCGGAACATGAGGTGTAAATGTATAAGTATCTGTACCGTGACCATTATTATCTACTGAAGTAGTAAATTGTTCAAATTTAACCAGTTTAGGTTGGATGTCTTCAAAAGGGTTACGATATTCAGGTGGAATACCCAAATAAACATGTTCTTTACCATCATCATCTGCCAACTTATACACTCCTAATCCTGCACTAGTATCGAAATAATCTCCACTAACCATTGTTGTAGTATATTCACTTCCTGTATCCCAAACATTGCTGCTATCTCTATAGGGTTCACACGCTTTTTGCTGCGCTTCAGAGAGATCAAAAAACGATTTATCGTAGTAAAAATCAATGTAAACATTATTCCAAGTAGCAGTTCCGCTCGCTTTCCAATCAGGGTTCCAGTCATACCAGCCGTTGACATTTTCAGTCACATCCCAAAGAAGTGGACAGCGTGTATCACTACATTGCTTTGTCGCGTCTTGTAGCTGATTTATAGTAGAAGAGAGAGATTTTGAGAAGTAAGTATTTAAAATATCTTGATAAAAGAGCATACATTTGCAGTCACCATCATTTATGCTTGATTGTGCATCTTCATCGATTGCTTTTTCCATCTCTTTTTCTATTTCATCTGTCGCTATCCATGGATTATTACTATCTGGAAAGTAGATTATCGAAAACTCCGTTATAGAGATATATTTTCTTGTGCATTTGATGTATTCGTGTAACTTTGCATCACATTTTGGAGCCATTACTTTTGGATTTAAATTTGTTTCCCACTCCTCTTTGGAGTCATCAAGTACTTTTTCAAACATCTGTTTTGCTTCTATTTCCATATCAAGAGACAAGTCCTCTCCATCCAAAAGAGATCCATACCTATCATGTAATGTTTGATTCCATGAATATACGGAATATATCTCTTTCATCGCACTCTCCAAGATATTTGTAGGACAATATCCACTAAAGTAATTTAGCTGAGTATTCTTGTAGTATTGCATCGTATTGTAAGAGGACTTCTCTATGATATAGGCAAGATCATTAAGCATCCCATCAAAATCATCTGTACCTTTAAAGACGGATATTTTTACAAAAAGATCATTCAATTCATCGTAGCTAAATTTATCAATTTTGCTATTTTCCGCTCTTTGTTTATAAGCAGTCAATCGGCTCCCAATATCTTCTCGTAATTTCTCTGAAGGTTGTGGCACAAAGTCAATACCGTAGATGCTAAAGTGTTGCAGTTTTGCTGTGAGTGTATGATTGGTAATAGAAGAGAGAACATAATATTTTTTATCCTCGACATAATAAACTAGCGTTACATTTTCATCAATTAGACTTTCTGATGTGAAGCTTAATGTGACAGGAGAGGAGAAATTGATATCGTCACTAATGCTGATTTGTGGCAGGTTGTTCTTGTAAGTTACTTCTATAGCAACCTTGCTATCGTTTGCATCTGAACCTAAAGGAGGTATGGATAACTTTAGTTTATCACTTCCCTTTGCATTGATGACGACGTCTGAGCCAGCATCACTTTTTAGTACAACCGTTTCTACATAGCCATTATCACTATTTTGAGAACCGTGAGAGTTTTTATCTCCACACCCACTCATCAATAATACCGCAACCACCCCTAACATTACTACAAAAACTCTTTTTTTCATCAATGACCCTTTAGTTTGGACTGTACCTTATTATAGCAAAGAAACATTAAAAAATATTTATGATTGAGGCTCTCCAACAATGTGCTATGAAGCACATATAGCCTACTTCTCCTCTTTTGGCTTACGCACTTTTATGTTTATCTTTTTACCCACTTTTTTTGGTGCGTCGTACTTCTCTCTTGGGGTGCCGTCATAGCGGTGATTTCTCTCGCCGCTCTTACCTGAGAAGATAGCCTTGCCGTTCTCATCTTTTCCTAAAAACTTATTTGGAGCTTTTTTCTTTTTCGCCCATCTATCATCTTTAGGTTTATCAAAAGATTTTTTTGGCTTTTCAAAGTTTTTCTTTGGAGACTCTTTTTTCTCTTTGGTTGCATCTTCATGGCGTTTTTTTGCTATCTCTGAAATCTGCTCTTTTGTAAGCGGTTTTTTGCGTCTCTCATCTACTTCTGGCTTTGCAACCACAGGATACATAAATCCCTCTAAGGCAATCTGCTTAATTGCACGACCATAAAGCGTCTCTATAGCGTGGACATCTCTCTGCTCAGACTCATCTAAGAGCATTACAGCCTTTTTTGTTGCTTTGGCAACTCGTGCCATATAGACTATCGCTTTAATCGGCATATCGTAGCTTATAAGGAACTCACAAGTAAGCTCTTTAGCCTTTACCATCTCTCTATCTTCTATCACACGCACATCTGCATCTGCCAACGATGCGCTAAGAGCTTCAGCATCACTACTACACACTACTACAGTATCTAATGATGCATTCTCTGTTATTAGTCTCTCTATCAGAGCTATTTTTTTACTCTCGGGGCATTGATAGATGTTGTGATTTGCTGGTTTAATGGAGATGGTTTGTTTTGACATAGAGTAATCCTAAAAAAGTAATTTTGAAATTATAGCCACATTCAGCATAAATTATGCTATTATAGGACAAATAAGGAATAAAATGACATTTAAAGATCTAGGGCTAAGCGCCCCTCTACTCAAAGCCGTAAAAGAAGAAGACTATGAGACCCCCACCCCAATTCAAGAAAAAGCAATCCCCGTAATTCTCAAAAAGAAAGATATTTTAGCAGGTGCGCAGACCGGTACAGGGAAGACTGCCGGTTTTACACTCCCACTTTTAGAGTTGCTACTACGCGCAAAGCCGACAAAGGGAAAAGCAAAGATAAAAGCACTTATCTTAACGCCCACAAGAGAGTTGGCTTCTCAAGTAGCTCAGAGTGTAGAGACTTATGCAAAACATACACCTTTTACATCGACGGTTATCTTTGGAGGGGTAAAGATAAACCCGCAACTCGTCGCACTACGCAAAGGAGTAGATATTGTTATCGCTACTCCCGGACGCCTGCTTGATCACATCTCACAAAAGAGCATTGATCTCTCGCATATTGACTTTTTGATTCTTGATGAGGCAGACAGAATGCTCGATATGGGCTTTATAAACGACATTAAAAAAATCATAGCGACACTCTCAAAAGAGAGACAGACACTTCTCTTCTCAGCTACCTACTCTGATGCGATTAAAAAGCTCTCAAACAAACTTTTAAATGCCCCTACTCTCATAGAGGTAGCAAGAGCAAATACCTCAAATGAGATAGTAAAACAGGCTATCTACCATGTAGATAAAACGCGTAAACGCGAACTCCTTACACATCTCATAAATGATGGGAAGTGGAAACAGGTTTTAGTTTTTACAAGAACAAAACATGGTGCCAACCGTCTCTGTGGACAGCTTGAAAAAGATGGCATCACAGCAGCAGCCATCCATGGAAATAAGAGTCAAAATGCAAGAACAAAAGCACTCGCTGATTTTAAAGAGGGGAAAATCCGTGTGCTTGTTGCAACAGATATCGCAGCGCGCGGTATCGATATAGACCAACTCCCACATGTTATCAACTATGAACTTCCAAATGTAAGTGAAGATTATGTACACCGTATCGGTCGTACAGGTCGTGCGGGAAACAAGGGAGAGGCTATCAGTCTTGTCTGTGTTGATGAAGATGCATTTTTAACAAACATCGAAAAACTGATACAAAAAGATATACCAAAAGTGTGGCTCAAAGGGTTTAAACCAGACCCTAGTATTAAAGCAGAACCTATCAATATGGGTGGGAATCGTGGAGCAAGAAACAAGCCACGCGGTAGTTCACACAGAGGTGGAACTACCCAAAGAACAAGAAGAAGGTAGAGGCTACTACTTCGTAGCTCTTACCTTTTTGAGTGTCTCTAAGAAGTCTTTTGCGTTTTCACCACCATTGAGGCGTTTGAGGATTTTCTCATCTGCATTTTGGAAGTAGAATGTCGGTGTAGCAAAGTAGTCCATCCCATCAGGAAGACCATCTTTATCTATATCTACGTGTGCTATTACAAAGTTCTTCTTAAGATACTTCTCTACATCCCCATTTTTAAAGACAACGCTCTCCATGTAAGCACATCCGGGACATCCCTCTTTTGAGAGCATAACCATCACCTTTTTATGCTCAGCTGCTGCCTTATCATACGCATCAAAGATGTCAACATACTTCACATCAGCAAAGAGTGAAGCAACTAAAAGCGATAACAGAACTACAATTTTTTTCATTTTTCCATCCTATAAAGAGTTAATATGTGCTACAAATTTTTCAGGTTCAATAAAACCAATGATAGTTTTTGACCCTTTTACTTTTAAGTTTGCATCAAAAAAGATAAGTGCAGGAGGACCAAAAACACCATATTTTTGGCTCATAGCCTTCTCTTTTTCACCATTTTTTGTTACATCTGCACGGATAAGGACATAGTCACTTAGAGCCTCTTTGACACCCGCATCAGCAAAGGTAATCTCTTCAAGCTCTTTACATGAGGTACACCAATCAGCAGCGAAGTCTAACATAATTTTCTTACCTTTGTTTGCTTCAAGCAGACTATCTAACTCCTCTATGGAGGTTACTACTTGAAATTTCAAATCTTTTGCAGCACCATTTTGAACAACCACAGCGCCCCCGGAGCCTTTTAAAAATCCTAAAGGATGCACCATACTTGCACTACCAGCTAAGAAACTCAAAAAGAGTGCTACTGAGTAGATAAACATGATAACAGAGACACTCTTTTTAAAGACATGCCCCTCTTTTTCAAAAAGACCAAGATAGATAGCAAATCCAATACCTAAGAAGCCATAGAGAAGTGTAGTGATAGCTGGGTCAACAACTTTTTCTAGCATCCAGATAGCAACACCGAGCATCATCACACCAAAGATAGCGGTAACCATCGTCATCCACGCTCCCGGTTTTGGCATAAACTTTCCAGCACTTACACCCACGACTATAAGTGGAAGCCCCATACCGATACTCATAGAGAACAGAGCCATACCACCAAGAACAGCATCCCCCGTTTGACCGATATAAACAAGCGCTCCTGCAAGTGGTGCAGCCACACACGGTCCAACAATAAGTGCAGATAAAAATCCCATTATAGCTACACCGATGTAGCCGCCACGGTTATTGTTTGAACTCACTTTTGCTACTAAAGCATCTGGAAGTTTCAGCTCATAAAAACCAAACATACTAAATGCTAAAGCAACAAATACAAATGAGAAAGAGTAGATAACCCAAGGCGTTTGTAGGGCAGCTTGTAGATTTGCGCCAAAGAGACCCGCTAAAACACCCGCTATTGTATAAGCTACCGCCATTGCCAAGACATAAACAACAGAGAGAGCAAAAGCTTTTCGTGTCGTAATTCCTTCACCTTGAGAGACAATAACACCTGAGATAATAGGAATCATAGGAAAAACACATGGTGTCATCGCTAACAGAAGTCCAAAACCTAAAAAGGTAAGGAGAACAACAACTATATTGCCACTCTTAATAGTATCTGCTATCGCATCAGTCTCAGAGAGTTCTTTAATAGGCTCCTCTTTTGAGACTTCTGTTTTTTTCTCTACTGGTGCTAATACACCCTCTTTAGCAATCTTTGAGGCATCAACACTTAAAGAGAACTCTTTTTCGCCGGGATTATAACAAAGACCTCTGCTTGAACACCCTTGATAGGAGACGACAACACTTAGGTTTTGCTTCCCCGTTAATCCCTTTGGGTTTGCTAACTCTAGTATAAAGTTAGGTGTAGTCATATAAACTTGTTGTCCATCATGGTCTTCTGATTGTGGAGCTTTAATATCTTTTAGCTTTAGCTCTGTATCTTTAAGTTTTATATGGAGTTTATCTTTATAAAGATATATCTCTGGAGCAATTACTACGCCCGCCTCAACCTGCATCTTATCATTTACTTTTGCATAAGGCTTAAAAGCCTCCTCTGGCATCAAAAAATCAGCTGCATACATATAGCTACTGATAAGTGCTAACAAAAGAAATAATTTTGTAAAATATCTCATATTTTAATCACCTTTTATAAATTTGTAATCAAAGTGTACTCTTTAATCGTGTACTCTTTGTGTAACTAAAAAATCATAAATCAAACTTATAATCTTTTAATGTATTTTTACATAAAATGATGAATATTTTATGAAGAAGTTGCTAAAATGTCTAAAAAATTGTCCAAAAGAGAGTAAATGAGTCTAAATAGCATAGATAAAGAGACAGAGATTTGTGTGTGTAACTCAAAATCAGCTGGTGATATAGCAGAGTGCATCAAAACAAATGACCTCAAAACACTCAAAGAGATTTTAGAGTGTGATAGTTGTAATGTTGGCAATAAATGTGAATCTTGCATCGATGAGGGATATAATAACGATGGTCTGAATATCCCCCTTGTTCTAGCAATGGTACAAAAATCTAAACTCTAGGCAACTCAACTGTAAAGGTGGTACTCCCCTTACTTGATTTTACCAAAATAGTACCATTAAACTGTTTTTCGATAATCATCTGAGACATATAGAGTCCAAGACCTGTACCATTTTTTCCCTTTGTACTGAAGTATGGTTCAAAAATCTTTGAGATATTGTCACGAGATATACCTCCTGCATAATCTTTAATACCAATAGAGAGTGACGCCTCACTCAAAGAGGTCTCTATCTCTATGATTTTTTTATCACTTACTACACTACCATATGCATCAATGGCATTACTGAGAATATTTAAAAGCACTTGCAGTAGCTCATTTGGATAGAGTTGCATACGAAATTCTGAAGAGTTAACCAAGCGAATCTCAACGCCATTGGATTTTGCTCTAGTCTCTACAAAACTCATAGCTTTTTCTATAACATCATCTACTACTGCAAGTTCCTTTACTTTATTTGGATGGAAGTATGTTTTAAAGTCATCTATGGTTTCAGAGAGATAGGTTATTGTCTCATTTATACTCTCTAGAGTTTTTTGCAGCTCCTCTTCATCAAGCTTTTGTTGCATCATCTGTTTTATCTGTAGATTTGAGATTTGGAGTGTGATGCCATTAAGTGGCTGTCGCCATTGGTGGGCTATCATACTTATCATTTCACCCATAACAGCCTGTTTTGATTGGACTGTAAGGATTTCATCTTTTTGTATGAGTGCTGCAACCTTCTGCGCTACACTCTCCTCTAAATGTTCATTCATCTCTCTGAGTTCTTTTGTTTTTTCATCAACACTTTTCTCTAGTTTTTTATTAAAATCTTTGAGTTTTTTATGGTAGTATGCCATGATTAAGAGTATAATGCCCATGATTACTAAAATGGTATAAACCAAAGAGTAGTCTGTAAGTGTATGGTACCTTGAAAGCCTCCAACTGTTCACAATTTCTAAAAGAGTATTTTTAGAAATAGAATCTAGGGCTTTATTTATAATTCCTAGCAAAATTTTCTGCTCTTTTTGTACACCTATACTAAGTAGAATCTTTTTATCTTTGAGAAGAAAACCATTAATTTTCAACTTCCCATATCCATATTTATCAATCAAATAATCTGCCTGTTCATCTATTGTTACTAAAGTATATGCCTCTCCTTTTAAAAGCATATGAACCATCTCATTTGTCTCTTGAACAACTTTTATGTTTAAAAAAGGGTAGAGTTTATGAAGATAGCTCTTGTATGATGCAAACTGTGTGAGAACTACTTTCCCTCGCAAACTATTTACATCTTCAATAAATGCCTTATCTAAGCTACTTATCAGCGTAAAATGCGTAGAGAAGAGTCTCTTTGTGGATTGAAGCATAGGATATTGTTCACTCTTTGGTGCATATACAGAGAGTAAATCACATTTTTTCTCTAAAAGATTTTGGCGTAATGTTTCTTGAGAATCTGAAGCTACAGCTTGGAATTTTAAGGAGCTTTTTTGTGCTATAAGTTTATAAATATCTGACATTATTCCTATCATTTTACCATCTTCATACCCATCAAGAGGAAATTGATTAAATGTAACACAGACAGAATGATTTGGATGTTCTTTTATAAAAGTTTTCTCTTTTTCTGTCAAAGAGAGTTCCTTCTTCAGCTCACTATCATCAAAAATAAATCCTTTGAGCGTTTTATCCTCTCCAACTTTGTAGTAGGATTGAAACATATCAAACTGTTTGTGCAAAAAGTTTTGATCAATTGAACCAATGCTATAAGTGTATGGCAAGATTAACTTCTCTACACCTTTAGCTTCTTCTAACATGGCTTTTTTTGGAACATTCACTCTATATTTATTATGAATAATATCTACTAACTCCTTCTTGTGCGAAAGAGCATACTTCCATCCCTTGAGTGATGCCTCTTTAAACGCTTGAACCCGCTTAGGATGTCTCGTTGCCTCCTCTTTGGAGGTAATTAGCTCAAGTTGTAGTACAAAAAGATTATCATCACTTGGATCAAGCACATTATATTTCACACCTTGACTATCTAGCTTTATAAGCTCATTAGAGACAAAAGCTGTCATAGCTTGAACATCACCTTTTACAAAGGCATCAATATTATACGTGTGTGGTACTAGCTCTATATCTTCAGCATTTACGCCATATTTATGAAAATAGGGCTGATAGTTTAAGATAAAATCCTTTTTAGTTGTAGCCATAACTTTTTTACCGAGCAAATCTTTTGGGGATTTTATTTCAGGAGATGTTACCAATACCAAAGCTGCTCTTTTAAAGTATGATGCAACCAAAACGAGTGGCTTACCTCGCATATACTCTAAAAGTGCAAGAGAATTATAGATGCCATATTCACTCCGTCCGCTAAGTACCTCATCTTCAATATCAATGCCAGACTTATACTCTTTAAGGACAACATCAAGTCCTGCCTCTTTGTAAAAGCCCTTCTCTTTAGCTGCTATAAAACCAGCAAACTCAAACTGATACTTCCAATGAAGTTGTAGGGAAACTCGTTGTAGCGATTTATCTTTATAAGAAGCGTGTAGGGATACAAGTAGAAGTATTGCAAGAAGGAGGATTTTGAACATTATTGTAGTGAGATTTTTTGAAGAACATCTTCAAAATCACCCTCTATGATTGCCTCACAACTACACGCAATCATTAAATTTATGGGGTAGTCAAAATCCTCAACGACTCTTCCCTCTGCATCAAAAGGTGCATCAAAATGCTCTTTGTAAGCTACACAACTCTGCATATAACCATAGACTCTCTTCCCCTTTCCATACGCGTAACCACACTCCCAAACTGTACCACTATCCGCCTCTTTTCCACGAAACTGATTAAGATTAGCGATGATAATATCTGCTGCATCAATCATCGCTACATTTGCATGAAAGATATCCTGCGCAATTTTTCGTTTCTCTTGCGTAAAATCAACCACATTATCCATAGGATAGAGTCCTTCAAAACCATACTGCTTACACAGAGTTACTAACTCCTCTCCCCTCTTTATAGCATCCTGCTCAAAAACATCTGGACCTGCTATATATATCTTTTTCATTATTACTCTTTAAACTTTTTAGATTTTACATCTTCTAGTATGGTGACAGCACTCTCATCAAGCTCTCTTGCTAAAACACTTGTCTGCTCAACAACTTCTAAGGAGCGATTATTATTTTCATTCATCTTAGTTATTATCTCATTAAAACCTTCAAGTTTTTCAGACTGCATCTCCAGATTTTGCACTATAGTAGAGATAGATTGCACGAGGGTATTTACACTTATATTTATATCTGCAAGAGATTTTTGTGTTCTCTCTGCTAGTTTTCTCACCTCATCAGCAACAACAGCAAAACCACGACCATGCTCACCCGCTCGCGCAGCTTCTATTGCAGCATTTAGAGCTAAAAGATTTGTCTGATCTGCAATATCACTTATGATAGTAATAACACTCTTTATATCTTCAGACTGTGTCTCTACATCATTTGCCTGTTCTACCATACTAGATATACTATCAGTAATCTCATTAGTAGCCTCTGCGGTTTTTTGTGTCTGTTCAGACTGCTCATTAGAGACTTTGATTAACTCTTTTACAAAAGTATTGAGTGAATCCGATTTTTCTCGTAACTCTTTTGCATCATTAGCATTTTTTACTAACATCTTAGAGACATCTTCACCGAGTTGATAAATCATATCATCTAACTTCGAGTTACAATCCGCGCATCCTGCGGTAAAATCAAGATTTGTATAGGCTGTAAGACTCCTCTCTATGGAGTTCATATCTTCACCTACAGAAGCCTGCAAGTTATCAAGCATCTTATTAAACTCCTCTTTAAGAGCCATAAGCATTGGATTAGATGTCGGCGTATCTATTCTATGGCTTATATCTCCCTTTGCCACATACTCTGTAACAGAGGAGATATTTTCTAAAAGTGCTTCATCTTCACGAAGATGTTTCTGTATCCTTACGATATTTTCATTCACACTCTTCGCCATCTCTCCTAACTCATCTCTACTATCCTCTTCTAAAAGTGCTACATCCTTTTCTCTATTGGCAATAAAATGAAAAAAGTCTGATAAGCCATTTGAAAATCTATGTAAACGCTCAATTACAAATCTGTTGATTACAAAAAAGAGAATAATAAAAGCAAAAATCTCTAAGACAATAACCCATCCTACAGTAGTTTTTATAACACTATGTGAAGATTCTATTCGTTTCTCTATAGGAACTATAACCTCTAATGCTCCACGAACATCCCCAAGTTTCCAGTCATTTTTTGGTGTATCGGGGCGACTGTTGTGGCACTTCACACAAGCATCCGCTACCATAAAGTCAGGAATAGCAACCCGAACAACCGCTTTTCCATCAACTACACCCTCTTTTGCATAAGTATCGTAGTTCCCACCTTCAAAACGAGCAAGTGCCTCCTTTGCAAAACTATCTAACTTTCTTGAAGCTCTATTTGGAAAAGGATAGTTACTATAGAGTTTTAACTTTATACCATTGTCACTCTCTGAAATAATTTTACTTAAATCATGAATCATAGTTGCAGGAAGCGGAATAGTATCATCTCTACCCTCATGGTCATAATTAATGCGTAAGGCGTGACTCTTTTTTACAGGGACTACAACATTTTTTGTATAATAAGCACGAATCTTCTTATACTGCTCTACAGTATTACTCCCAATAGCGATACTCTGTTCTATAATATCCTTCTTACTAACATCCTGCACAACATACGCAATCAAAAGAACACTTGCTACAAAATCAACAACAACAGGAATAAAGATTTTCATCTTGATAGATAAATTTTTGTACACATTACACTCCTAACACAACTAACAAATAATAACACATCAAAAATAAAGTAGAGCTTTATACCATCAAAAGATTAAAAATGTATAATTCTTAATTATTTTACAGGAGTAGTTTTGGAACTATTATTGAAAAATCAAAAAGAGTTTTTTAATTCTCTCTCTTTTAGAGTTATGACCTATCTTTTTGCAGCTCTTCTTTTTGCGTACTTTTCAGGACTTAGTGTGCCTGATGATGGACTCAGACATATCGCTTTTGCAGCGCACCCTGAGATAATGCACTCATGGGGTGAAGTTTTTCCACACTCTCTCTTTTTTAAAGAGTATGACCCTTGGTTTGTCTGGCACAAGATACTCTCGTTCTATCTGCATATTTTCCCTTACCATAGTGTTCATATAGCCATCAATACAACTGTTCTATTTATTTTTATGCTGCTTTTAGATCGTCTGCTTTTAGAGTTTTCCTCTTTTAAACCCTCACCTCTTTTTATCTTTATTATTTTATCCATTGCTCTTACAAGCACTTTTAAGTACATAAATGTACGCCCAGATCTTCTCTCAGGACTTTTTCTTATGACAGCTCTACTCCTGAGAAAGAAGATATTTTTTCTTCTTCTTTTAACCATACTCTACACACCAACATACTACCTCTTTTTTCTCTACACAGGCTCTATCGGTCTGCTCTTCATCGCAACAAAAAACTACAAAGCACTCGTTGCTGTTTTTTTAGGCTCACTAGTAGGTCTCTTTTTTCATCTCTACTTCGGAGGAG